>WGAX01000050.1 GCA_015494595.1 Nitratiruptor sp. | reverse complement strand
GCTTCTAGCAAAGGATAGACTTGTGAGACAAGATCGGTTTCAGCTATCACATTGGTATAGCGTTTGAGGTTTTTATGCATAATAGTTGGCTCATTTTTTGCCTCTACTATATCAACTACTTCCATCAAAGGCACCATCATACCCTTTTGATTCATTAGCTCAAATGAAGCAAGTTTGCTCTTTACGGCATCTAAAGATCTATTATCAAATCTTCTGGTTTTATCACTCAGACGCAAAAAGAGATCGATTTGCGATGGATAGTTCTCACTATTTTTGACACCAACTGCCATACCTTCAAATGCCAAATACAAAATCTTTTGCACCTGCTCTACCGCTAGTCCACTCTTTTGAATTTTATCGATATTTGGTTTTAGATGAAACTTTTTGTATATATCATCCTCCATCACATCCACATCCACAAGGCCGGGAGTTTTTTTAAAAATTTGGGCTACTTTTTGGGCAAAAGTTCTTCTAGTCTTCTCATTTGGCGTATAGATCTCAGCCACAATGGAAGCTAGCGTAGGAGGACCTGCTGGCTGCTCAATAAGTTTAATGGAGGTCCCTGGCACCAACGGCTCACACTTCTTTTGGATAATTGGGCGAAGTCTGTGTACCATATTGTAGCTTCGCTCCTCTCTCTCGTGCTTATCAGTCAAATTTACCACAATTTCAGCCACATTTTCACTGTTTTTAAATGCGCTTCCTTTAACCAGCCCTGCATAATCTAAAGGAGCCCCCATACCAAGAAAGCTCTCAATATCAGTTACCTCTTTTTCATCCTTTAAAATATCTACCACACAGGCATTGACTCTTTTGGTCTGATCGATTGAGCTGCCTGTTGGCAGATCCAGATAGACACTAAAGGTGTTGGCACTCTTGCCAGGCAGCATCTTTACCCACACAATTTTGGTAGGGATCATCATCACAGATGCTGCCAGTGAAGCCAATACCAAAACAATAACCAAAAATTTCTTGGATTTACTCTCAAGAATTTTATAGATAAACTGCTCAAACTTTTTCACTGCTTGCCTCCATCTATCTCACAGCTATCTGGCTTGGGATGCTTTTGGAAATGGTGATGGTGATGGTGCATATGCGGCTTTTTAAGCATCTTCTTAGCTAGATAGGGTGTAAAGATATAAGCAATCAATAGTGATGCCAAAAGGGCTACAGGGACATTGAGAGGAATTGGTTTCATAAACTCACCCATCATTCCACCAACAAAAGCCATCGGCACCATAGTCAAAATAATGGCTACTGTTGCTACATTGGTAGGTGCACCTATCTCATCGGTAGCCTCTACCAATATTGTATCCATATCTTTATTGACTGCATCGTGGGCGTGCAGGTGTCTGTGGATATTTTCTATTACAATAATTGCAGCATCCACCAAAAGCCCCAAAGAGAGCAAAAAGGCAAAAAGTGTAATCCTGTTGATAGTCTGGCCTGTAATGTAGGCAATAAAGAGTGTAATTGCTAAAATTGCAGGCACTGTAAAGGTAACGATAAGTGCCTCTTTCCATCCCAAGAAAAAGACCAGCATCACAGCAATAATAGCAATGGTAATAAGCAAGTGATCTACAAGCTCATTAACTGCATCGTTTGCTCTCTTTCCATAATCTCTAGTCAATACATACCCAATACCCTTTTTTTGCAAATAGGGTTTTAGCTCTTTCATCAAAGCTAACACATCATTAGCTACAAAGACTGCGTTTGTACCTTTGAGTTTGCTCACTTCTAGAGTGTATTGGGGTTTGGTATGCAGCTTTTTAGTCCAGATTTGCGCCTCTTTAAAGTTTTGTATATCAATGCCATCTTCAACTTTGGCTATATCTTTGACATAAATGGGTGAGCCCATATAGTTGGCTACCATTATATTTTTTACATCTTCTACACTCTCAATCGCATTTGGCACACCAAAGATAACAATTTTCTTATCTTTTGTGCGGTTTTTCACCTCTGGTACCTCTTTAGCCACTGAGCCAATGGCTTGCATTACTTGACCAAGTGAAAGATGAAAGCCTGTGAGTTTATTTAGATCTACTAAGATATTAAATTGGCGCTTATGGGCACCTTTAAGGTTTGTTTTGGATACATTTTTGATACGATTGACTCTATACTGTATATCTTTGATCACTTTGTAAAACTCTGCATCGCTTAAGCTTTTATCCCGTTTATAAAAGGCAAAAGTGAGAATTGGAATATCTATATCTATATCAAAGGGCTTAACCAGAGGCTGCATCGCATTTTTGGGCAGCAGATTCATATTTTGCATAACTTTATCATAAAGTTTGAGATTAGAAATTTCTCTATTTTGCCCAATGTAGTACTGCACATTTACAATGCCCACATTGTGCATTGCAATACCATAAATATATTCTACTCCGCTAATCTCTCGAATCTTCTCTTCAAGAGGCTTAACAATAACATTTTCGATCTCTTTTGGCGTAGCTCCTGGCATTGGCACAATTACCGTCCCACCGCTAATAGCAATTTGTGGATCCTCTTCCCGGGGCATAATCTCTAGTGCCAAATAGCCCACTGCTAGCACAAAAACTGCCAAAAGTGCAGTTAAAGGGTTGTGCAAAAAGGTTAGAGCAAGCTTTCCTGCTATATCTTTTGGTTTATATTCACACTTCATACCCTACCCCTATTTGAATGTAAGCTTAGCATACATTCCAGGAATAATAGTTACTCCACCCTCTTTTTTGAATGAGACTTTGATTTTAAATTTGTGTGTCATTGGGTTAGCAGCAGGAATAATGGATGTAACTTTGCCCTCACTCTCATATCCTAAAGAGGGGATATAGATAGCTACTTTTTGCCCAATCTTGACATCTTTTAGATTGCTCTCACTAATCTCTGCCAAGACTTTGAGATTATCAAGGGTTGTAAGCACCATCCCAGGATAGCCCGGAATTGTCAGCTGCCCCTCTTTAACACTGTTTTGAATGATTACCCCATCATTTGGCGCTTTGATTTTAAGATACTCATACTGATGCAGCACTTCTGCCAGTTTTGCCTTTGCCATCTCCAGCTGCTTTTTTGCAATTTGCACCATATCTTTGGTATTTTTATACATTAGCTCCATTCGCTCCAAATCAAACTTTGAGACCATCCCCTTTTTAAAAAGCCTTTTATGACGCTCATAGTTGGTTTTGGCAAACATATACATATTGTTATTCATCGCAATTGCAAGTCTAGCTTGAGAAATCATCAACTCCACTTGCGATTTGGCCAAATCGATCTCTTTAGAGTCAATCACATAAAGTACCTCTCCCTTTTTTACCCAATCACCCTCGTGTTTATACACCTTTTTAACAAATCCCATAAAACGGGTACCAAGCATCTTGGTATCATCACTAATAACTGTACCAGACAGGCTTAACTCTTGCGCATAGAGTACAAATGCAAAAAGCAGGACTCCTATAATTTTCTTCATCTACTCTCCTTTATCCAACAGACTCTCAAGCTCAAAAACTTTCTCATTACGCTCGGTTTTGGTTTTGAGGAGTCTCAAAAGTACTTGTATCTCCTCTGAATGTTTTATAAGCACATCGCTAATTTTGACTAACCCCTCTTTATATTTAGCTGCATACATCTCATAGATCTTTTTAGCCAACTGATACTGCTTACTCTGCGCCATTACATCGTAATCTTTACTTTTTACTGCAGTTTTGATCTGATTTATTTTAAGTGCAAGCCCCCTTTTTGCCAAGGAGAGCTGCTCAGAGACTTTAAGATACTTAATTTTGGCCTGCTCAACCTCCGCTTGTGTCTTGCCCCCACCAAAAATATTCCACTTTAATTGGGCTCCTACGGTGTAGAAATCTTTGTCAAAAAAATCATTAAAGGGCTTATCGTCACTGCTGCCATACTCCCCAAACGCACCAATTACGGGATAAAAACCGCTTCTTTTTAGTTTTACATTCATCTGCATCATCTTTTTGCCAAGACGCGCACGCTTATAATCAATCGCCCTTTCTACTAGGCTTTGCGTATCCTCTTTTGGCAAGGGTGCCAACTCTTGAGTATGCTCAATTGAGGAGACATCCTCGCCAATTAAAAAGCTCAAATATTGATATGCAAGAGTGCGATTGAGTTTTGCTTGATTAAGATAGCTTAAAACCTCAGCCTTTTTTGCCTGTACCTCCAATACATCTGTATTTTTCGCATACCCTTCTTTTTTGAAGTTTTTAATAATATTTTCTAGTTTATCCATATTTGCTTTGAGTATTTGGAGGTTTTTGATATAGTTTTCTACCAATGTAATATCATAAAATGTCTTTTTGGTCTGAAAAACCATCTCATTAACAATCTTTTTAGCCTCTAAATGCTTCATTCTCTCCATCGCTTTGGAGATTTTTTTATACATCGTTAGCTTTAAACCTGTAAAAAGAGGTACCATATACTGCAGTTTTGTCTGAAAATGGTTACGCTCTTTTGGGAAATTGAGATCTTTTGGTGCAGTACCAAGAAGCATCTGCTGCATCTGAGGATTTGACATAAAGGTTTTGAAAGTAGGAAAATCGTTAGAGTGCTGCAAAGCATAACCAACTCCACCCAAAAACTCGCTAAAGCCAAAATCTCTAAAAGTAGCCTCACGAGATTGGAGTTTAAAACCAAAAACATTGCCAGCATCATTGCTGCGAAGAGCATTAAATACCAAATTTAATGAGCCAAAATTATAACTATCGGCAATTTTAGTATTAAATTTAGCAATCTTCTCTTCAAATTGAGCAATTTTAATGTT
>WGAX01000049.1 GCA_015494595.1 Nitratiruptor sp. | reverse complement strand
GGTGGATTCCCGCTCCCCTAAGCTACCTTAGGTTGCTGGCGGGCATTTTAGGTCAGGCGTATCCCGCCTTGACCGACGGTTTTGGTTTTCATCCGTCATCAGTTATTATACCAAAAAAAATCAGGCTACGCCTGAATGACCTTATATCCACCTCCTGAAAGAGGTGGTTTTACGGTCATGTTTGATAAATTGATTGATATTATAGCAAATTTGTACTCAATATATTTAACTTCTCCACTTCGATCGCTTTTATCTTTTGAAATTTTTCAAAACTGAATCATCCCCTCACTTGGACTAGAAGCAGTAGCATAGGGCTTTTTGGGGATACGCCCAGCAAGGTAGCTTAATCTTCCTGCAATAACAGCATGCTTCATAGCCTCAGCCATCTGGATCGGATTTTTAGCCTGAGCGATAGCTGTATTAGTGAGCACCCCATCGGCTCCTAGCTCCATTGCTATTGCCGCATCACTTGCGCACCCAACGCCAGCATCTACAATCACCGGCACACTTACAGCCTCTTTGACAAAGACCACATTGTAGCGGTTTTGAATACCTAGCCCACTGCCAATGGGGGCTGCTAGGGGCATTACAGCAGCAGCACCTGCATCTTCTAGCTTTTTAGCTACAATTGGATCATCATTGGTATAAGCCATTACGGTAAAACCCTCTTGCGCCAATACCGCACAAGCCTTAATTGTTTCAATCACATCTGGATAGAGTGTTTTTTGGGTATCCCCTATAATTTCAAGTTTTATAATATCGATCCCTGTTGCCTCTCTTACCATACGAAAGAGGGTAATCGCCTCCTCAGCGGTGGTGCAGCCAGCACTATTTGGTAGCAGCTGGACATTGCTATCTTTAAAATAGTCCATAAGGTTTTCTTTGTTTGGATCGGTGATATTGACTCTGCGCACTGCCACAGTAATCATCTCAGCTCCACTGGCAATAGTAGCATCATAAGTAGTTTTAAAATCTGGATACTTCCCGCTTCCAACAATCAACCTACTTGTAAACTCATAATCTCCAACTTTTAAAATATCAGCCATACTCTCTCCTAATAGGATAAATTTTCTCTTATTTTACCCAAAATTTACTTTTCGTCAAACAGAAGCTTTGTAATCACTTTAGGGTAGATTTCATACTCCAAAGCGTGAATTTTAGCCTCAAACTCCTCTAAGCTCTCATCCTCTCTATGAAAACAGGCTTGCTCGATAATTTTACCGCTATCTAGCTCCTTGCTTACCCAGTGCACCGTTACACCAGCGACTCTCATATCTGAAGTAAAGCTCCGCTCAATCGCCTTTGCCCCTTTAAAAAGAGGCAGTAAAGAGGGGTGAATATTGATAGCATTTGTGATTGTTTGGGCAAAAACTGGGGTTAATATGCGCATAAATCCAGCCAACACCACCAAATCTGGCTCAACCTCTTTAATTGCAGCTACCAAAGCTTTATCAAACTCCTCTCGGCTTATAAACTTAGTATGATCAATTACCTCTACATCAATCCCAAAGCGTTTTGCTCTTTCAATCCCTTTGGCTTTTGGGTTGTTGGTGATGGCTTTTGCAATGATGAGGCTTTTGTTGTGTAGCTTTTTTGCAATATTTTGTAAATTTGTACCGTTGCCGCTAAAAAGAATAACTATCTTTTTCATAATTTACTTACCGCCTCAATCAGATCTTTTGGACGCAGGGCATAGTTTGCTTTGGCTACTTTTTGGCTAGCAATTGCATGGGCTAAAGAGCCTTGCAGCGCAGCTTCCAAAGGCTCATACCCTTGAGCCAAAAGGGCTCCTACAAGTCCTGTGAGCACATCACCACTTCCCCCTTTTGCTAAAGCGTTGCTGCCAAGCGGATTGATAAAAAAGCTCCCATTGTGCGCAATGATTGGGTTTGCACCCTTTAAAATCAGCACCGCTTTTGGATAGCGCCTGCAAAACTCCTCCACAAATTCCGCTCTATTTTCCTGCACCTCTTTTGGAGTAACCTCTGCAATAGCGCAAAGCTTGAGCAAAGAGGCAAACTCTTTGGGATGGGGGGTAAGGATTATCTTATCTCTTTCTAAAAGTTTCAAAATCTTTGTAGAGTAGAAAAGATCTGCATCTATGACCAAAGGAAGATTATTGTTTAAAAATCCATCCAGATCATCATCGCAATACTCCACTCCTAATCCCATTCCCACCGCTATTGCAGTAGTTTTGGGAGGCAAGTGTGAAGAGTGCATAAGCTCATAAGGAATCGCAATATTTTCAAATGTTACTACACTTACAAGCCCCGCTCCATAGCTAAGAGCTGCCTGGGCAGCCATTATGGCAGCCCCCTCCTTCTCTCCTGCAATAACTGCCAAATGCCCATAGTTGCCTTTGTTACTATTTTGCTTTGTGCGGTAGGGGGGCTTGAGATCTTCTCTCTCCAAAAGTTTCCAGTTGCTATCCTCCTCATACAGCCTTTGGCTTACTCCCAAATCTGCTACTACTACCTCACCTACATAATCCTTTGCCAAATCCATAAAAAGCGATCTCTTTCGTGCTCCCATTGTTACAGTCAAATCTGCCTCAAAGGCAACGGGCAAAGGTTTGCCATCTTTATCTATCCCGCTTGGAATATCGCAGGCAATTTTAAAGCCCCTTATACGGTTTAGTCGATCAATAAGATGCACACTATCTTCACGCAAAGGTTTACTAAGCCCACTGCCAAAAAGAGCATCTACGATTGCATCCGCTTCCTTTATCTCATCAATGAGCTCCCCACCACAAGCATAAAATCTATCTAGCTGGATTTTGCACATCTGACTCTTTGCCCCATAGGGCACAAAGAGTAGCACCTCATACTCTTTCAAAAGCTGCCTAGCACAAGCTATCCCATCGCCTCCATTGTTGCCAGGACCCGCTACAATAAGCACCGAAGCACCTTTTGGAAACTGTTTTTGGATCTGTTGGGTTATTGCAAAGGCAGCATGCTCCATCAAAATATCTTCTGGTAGATTATAGATCTCATAACAGCGTTGATCCAGTTTTGCTACATCAATGTAGAGGTTTTGCATATTTATCTCCTAAAATTTGTGCAAATCTGCTTCTGGCATAAAAACTAAACTTTTTAAAAAGCTCGCTTTGATATTTGCTTTTGTAGTAGATCTGATAAAAATCCCTGCCAAACTCAAACCCTTTAATCTTAATCTCATACAGCTCTCCACTCTCTAGATACTTTTTGACTGCAATTTTGCTTACACAACTTAAACTCTCATCCACCTCTTGTAATACATTTATTATAGCCTCTGTATGGCGAAGCTCAAGGTAGATATTAAGCTCATTGGCAAATTTCCCAAGCTTTCTAATAAACTCTCCTCTTGTACCGCTTCCTTCTTCTCTTAAAATCCACTTTTTATCTAGCAGTGTATCGATATAGTGCTCCTTTTTTTTAGCCAGACGCTTATCTCCACTTACTACCACAAGCTCATCTTTACCAATGGGAGTAATCAGGCAGGATTTACAGCTAATATCTCCTTCGATGTAGCCAATATCTATTGCCCCCTCTTGGCTCATTTTAGCAATTTGGGCGGTGTTATCTATCTTCATCTGGATTTTTACCTCAGGATACTCTTGCATATATTCACACACAATGTGAGGCATAATATAGTCAGCTATTGTGGTGCTACAGCCAATAATAAGCTTTCCTTTATTCTCCATCGACATAAATTCAGATTCAATATCTCGTAATCTATAGATAAGTGGCTCAATCTCTTCATAAAAGGCTCGTCCCTTTTCATTGAGAATAAGCTTTTTTTGAATCCTCTCAAAGAGTTTACAGCCAAGAATCGATTCTAGCTCTTTTAAAGACATAGAGACTGCAGACTGGCTAAGATTGAACTTTTTTGCAACTTGGGTGAGATGTCCAATTTTGGCCACCTCCAAAAAGAGCTCCATCTGCCTCAATGTTATACGCATACAAAGCCTTTAATTTCAAAAATTTTTATTATTATATATTATTTTATTTATTTTACTTATTAAAACAAAAGCTTTATAATATATCATTCAAATTATATTAAAGGAGCGTTATGGCCTTTAGCAAGGAAAATATTAAGTACACCCTC
Source organism: Nitratiruptor sp. (assembly GCA_015494595.1). Classification (GTDB taxonomy): domain Bacteria; phylum Campylobacterota; class Campylobacteria; order Campylobacterales; family Nitratiruptoraceae; genus Nitratiruptor. The sequence goes on along the minus strand of WGAX01000049.1, from coordinate 4,337 downwards.
AATGGCATTCTGTTTGTCGCTCTTTTCACCATAGCAGCCATTCAAATTTCTCAAGTGAGCTTTATCAAAGCCCTCGCCATTAGTCCTCTGATTATTGGTATTGTTATAGGGATGTTCTATGCCAATACACTGCGCAGCCATATTCCCAAAGAGTGGGTACCAGGTATTGTCTTTAGCTCCAAGCAGCTTTTGCGTTTTGCCATTATTTTATATGGCTTTCGCATCACTTTCCAGCAAATTGCAGAGGTTGGATTGGCAGGCTTAAGCGTCTCTACTATTATGCTTACAACTACTTTTATTCTAGGCTGGTGGGCAGGTGTAAAAATCTTCAAACTTGATCGAGATACTGCAATTTTAACAGCTTCTGGATCAAGTGTATGTGGAGCAGCCGCAGTCCTAGCAACTGAGCCAGTGCTTAAAGCTGAGCCATACAAAAGCGCAGTAGCAGTGGGCACTGTGGTGCTTTTTGGAACAATTGCGATGTTTACCTATCCTGCTCTTTTTAAGGCCGGAATTTTTCATATGGATCCAGCAACTTATGGCATCTATGTAGGAGGCACCGTGCATGAGGTGGCTCAAGTGGTAGCAGCGGGAGGAGCGGTAAGCGAAGTTGCTATGAATAATGCTGTGATTGTAAAGATGACAAGAGTTATGATGATTGCCCCTTTGCTTATTATTCTTGGTATCATTGTCTCAAAAAGTGCACAAGCAAGCACTGAAAGCAAAAAATTTAAAATTTCAATTCCCTGGTTTGCTGTATGGTTTATTGTAATGGCTGGCATCAACTCTTTTTTGATCAATATCGAGAGCCTGCATCCAGTTATTGAAGGCATCAATAAGCTCGATACCTTTTTACTTACGATGGCAATGACAGCATTGGGAATGGAGACAAGTGTAGAGAAGTTTAAGCAAGCAGGAGCTAAACCTGTGCTATTGGCTCTTTTGATGGCTGTTTGGCTAATGGTAGGGGGGTACTTTGTTACAAAAGGGGTGGTAGCAGCTTTTGGCGCATAGTGCGCCCTACTCCTTTGCCTCCTCTTCTTGATGGTGAACTCCGTTAAACACTCCCATAGTTTCAACACTAAAATGCTCTGCAAATACCTCTCCAATGGCGCGTCCACCACTTATAATATCTACTCGCTCAGCCTCTATAACTCCCTTGACTACTCCACTTATAACTACTGCTTTTGCTTTTATATCCCCTTCACATCTCCCAGTTTTTCCAATAGTAACAAGTTTGGAAGAGACAATATCTCCTTTTACTTCTCCATCGATATAGAGATCTCTATCTGTTTCCACATTACCTACAATTTTTGTATGTCTTGCAATAAATGTCTTCTCTTTGATACCACTTGCTGTTTTTTTGATAAAAAAGCCCATCTTGCTATCCTCTTTTTCTAAAACTCAAAGCCTCTAAAATATGCCCTTTTGTAATCTTTTCACTCTCCTGCAGATCAGCAATACTTCTTGCTACCTTTTTTATGTTGGCAATAGCGCGCATACTTAATGCAAGATTATGTACTGCTTTTTCAAGTACCATTTGCGCTTCTGGCTCCAACTGGCAAAACTGCTCTATTTGTGCCTCTTGCAAGGAGCCATTAAAAGTGCTCTGCCCCCTTTTTTGTCTGAAAATAAAAGCTTTTCGTACCATCTGATGCACTGTTTTAGAATCAAAAGTTGGCCGATCTTCAGATGAAATTGGCTGCATCTGGACATACAGCTCAATTCGATCCAAAAGAGGCTCTGAAATCTTAGCTTTATAGCGTGCAATCTCTCGCTCACTACACCTACATTCTCTATCTGGATGCAAAAGATTACCGCAAGGGCAAGGATTTTGCGCAGCAATAAACAGAAAATCACTAGGATACTCCACTTTCAGATTAACTCTTGAAATGAGTACCCTTCTATCTTGCAAAGGCTCACGCAAAGCCTCTAGTACGCTTTTAGAAAAATGGGGAAACTCATCAAAAAAGAGTATACCTCTATGTGCCAAAGCCACCTCTCCTGGTCTTGCCAAACCACTTCCCCCACCAAAAATACTCGCCTTAGTGCTGCTGTGATGAGGTTGACGAAAAGGGCGCAAAGGCACAAAATCTGGCTCTTCTGCTGCCAAAGTTTTTAGTTTGGCAATCTCTAAAATCTCTGCCATAGAGAGTGGAGGCAAGATGTAGCGCATACGCTTGGCAATCATACTTTTGCCGCACCCCGGACTTCCCTCAAAAAGGATATTATGCATCCCAACAGCTGCTATGAGAGCAGCCCTTTTGGCATTTTCTTGCCCTTTCACTTCAAAAAAATCTAGAGGATACTCCTCTACATAGTAATATTTTTGCTCCTTCACGCTAATATATGGATAGGGGTAGGAAGATGTTTTTGTAGGTTGAAGTTTTTGTTGTGTAATTTTCTCAATGGCCTCCTGCAATGTCTCAACAGGATAGAGCGTTATATTGGGAATGAGAGAGAGTTTTGGGACGCTTTGCTTGGGTACAATCGCTTTGATTGGCTCTTTTGCCAAAGAGAGTAGCAGAGGAAAGAGCACTTTTGTATCTTTGACTCTGCCATCCAACCCAAGCTCACCAAAGATATAGACATCATTTAAATCTACTTTATCTTTTTGCAAAGCCACACTCAAAGCAATAGCTAGATCAAAATGGCTACCGCTCTTTTTTAGATCACTTGGAGCGAGATTGATTGTGATTTTTTGAGGAGGAAATTTAAAGCCGTTTGCTAAAAGAGCCGATTTAACTCGCTCTTTTGCCTCCTGAATGGAGTTGCTAGCAAGTCCTACAATGCTAAAAGCTGGCAGTGCCCTATCAAAAGCACACTCCACCTCTACCCTTTTTGCCTCTACCTCTTGAAGCGTGGCGCAAAGAAGTTTTTGCAAAATTAAACCTTAACACCACTTTTTTGAGACTTTTTGCGTTTTTTCCACTCTTTTTCAAATTTTTTGCGTTTAAGATAGGGAAGCTTTTCTATAAAAAGATGTCCATCAAGGTGATCCATCTCATGTTGTAGGGCTACGGCCAGCAGAGCCTCAGCTTCTAAGCTCTTTTTATTGCCAAAGCGATCGTAATACTCTACCTTCACCCACTCAGCTCGCTCAACATCATCATAGTATTCTGGTACACTAAGGCATCCCTCAGTATAGACTTGCGAGCCTCTTTTTTCTACAATCACCGGATTAATCAGCTCTAAAAGATCTTCTTTATGCTGTTTTCCCTCTTCATCTGGAAGATTAATAATAAGTGCTCGCAAGGGCACGGCCACTTGAATAGCAGCAAGGCCTATGCCATTTTTTGCAATCATCGTCTCATACATATCATCAAGCAGTTGATGCAGCTCTTTATCAAAGTTTTCCACCTCATTAGAGCGCATAAAGAGCCGCTTATCTGGATATGTAATGATTTGACGAATCATCGAGCGCTCTTTTGCAATACCTGATCAATAAGTCCATACTCTTTGGCTTCTTCGGCACTCATAAAAAAGTCTCTCTCTGTATCTTTTGCTATCTTTTTGTAGCTTTGTCCTGTATTTTCAGCCAAAATCTCATTGAGAATCTTTTTAAGGCGCAAAATCTCTTTGGCTTGGATCTCAATATCGGTAGCCTGTCCTTGTGCACCACCAAGAGGTTGATGAATCATAATGCGCGCATGCGGCAAAGCGTAGCGTTTACCTTTTGCGCCAGAGCTGAGTAAAAATGCTCCCATACTAGCAGCCTGTCCGATACAAATTGTTGCCACATCCGGCTTGATGTAGTTCATCGTATCAAAAATGCTCATTCCACTAGTAATGACGCCTCCTGGAGAGTTAATATATAGATATATATCTTTGTCTGGATCTTCAGCTTCTAAAAAGAGCAGCTGCGCCACGATAGAGGAGGCTACCGCATCGTTAATTTCGCCACTGAGCATAACGATGCGATCTTTTAAAAGCCTTGAGTAAATATCATAGCTTCGCTCCCCTCTTCCTGTGCGCTCAATCACATAAGGGATATAGTAGCTCATGCAGCTTCCTCTTTTTTAATTTTCTTATTGAGCAGATGCGTAAGGAGTCTATCTTCAATCATCGCCATCTTGATTGCTGGAAGAAGTCCTTGTTGCTGATAGGCTTCTAAAATCTCTTTGGGATCTCTTCCCATCTGTAAAGCCTCATAGTAGATTGTTTGTACTACCTCTTGATCATTTACCTCCACATTTTCTGCTTTTGCCAAAGCATCTACAATAAAGGTGGCTTTAACGCTTTTTCTCGCTTCTGGCTCAATCTCTTTACGCAACTCTTCAACCTTTTCCTTGTTTTCTCGTAACTCTTTGATCTCCTCTTCACTCATTTGGGCTGCT
>WGAX01000048.1 GCA_015494595.1 Nitratiruptor sp. | reverse complement strand
ATTATAACAAACAAAATTTCACCATAAGTACTATTTTAATCTTACAGATTTTTAGCTACCATTGCAAATAAAAAGGCTTCCTATGAGACTGCCGGCTGAATGGGAGAGGCAAAAGGCACTGCTTATCGCATATCCGCACGAAAAGAGCGACTGGGCAGAGTATCTTGATGAGATAGAGGCGTTTTACAACGAATTTATCGATATTGTCAGCCGCTATCAAGATCTCTTTATCCTCACCCAAAAAGAGCTTTCCATCAAGCCTGCAAAACACACTATCAAAACTATCACTATTCCCACCAACGATACATGGGTAAGAGACTATGGGCCAATTTCTGTGCAAGATGAGAAGGGTGAATTTCACCTTCTGGATTTTACCTTCAACGGCTGGGGGCTCAAATTTAGCGCCAACTATGACAATCTTGTCAATAGAAGAGTCTTTCATACCAAAAAGCAAGGCTTTGTTTTAGAGGGTGGGAGTATTGATAGCAATGGAGAAGGCGTGCTACTTACAACTTCTAAGTGCTTACTTGAGGCAAATCGCAACCCCCATCTAAACAAAAACCAAATAGAAGCCTTTCTCAAACAAACCCTTGGCCTACAAAAAATTCTTTGGCTAGATTTTGGCTATTTGGAAGGAGACGATACAGATAGCCATATCGATATGCTAGCACGATTCACAGCCCCTGATAATATTGCTTATATGAGATGTGATGACAAAGAAGATGTACACTATGAAGAGCTACAAAAAATGGAGCACCAAATCAAATCCTTTGGCTACAAAAGCGTGCCGCTTCCTTGGGTAAACCCTAAATATTTTGCAAAGGAGAGACTTCCTGCAAGTTATGTCAACTTTGTTATAATTAACGGCGCAGTGATTGTGCCAACATATCAAGATAGCAGTGATGAAGAGGCATTGAAGATAATGAAGAGACTTTTTCCTGATCGCGACATCATCGCCCTCGATGCCTCCATCCTTTTGCGCCAGCATGGCTCAATTCACTGCAGCTGTATGAATCTGTTTTAAAGGAAAAGAATGCGAATATTTGTGCTACTACTCTTTGCTTTTTCACTTTATGCAAAGGAGATCCTCCTTGTCTCCATTTTGCCGCAAAAATATTTTTTAGAGCAGCTTGTTGGCAAAAATTTTCAAGTAAAAGCTCTCATCCCACCCGGTGCAAGTCCAGCTACCTATAGCCTCAAGCTTTCAGATCTCCAAATTATCAAAAAAGCAAAATACTACTTCACTATAGGCGTACCATTTGAAAAGGCCAATATCCCTCGCATCAAAAGCATAAACCCAAATCTCAAACTCATAGATACCACCAAATATATCCGCCTCTACCCTATGCAAGCACACCACAAAGAGCACCACCATAGAGGCCTTGATCCGCATGTATGGCTTGCACCAAACTTGGTAATTCAGATCGCAAGAAGTATGCTGGACACCCTTTTGCAAATCGATGCCGCGCATTCAGAGCTTTATCTAAACAGCTATGAGCGTTTCGCCAAAGAGGTTGTAGCACTCGATAAAGAGATCTACAATAGACTCATAAATATAAAAAATCGATCCTTTCTAGTATTTCATCCATCTTTTGGTTATTTTGCAAGAAGTTATAATCTTGAGCAAATCGCGATTGAGCAAGAGGGCAAAGAGCCAAAAATCAAAGATTTATTAAAGCTTTTACAAAAAGCCAAAATTAAAGGCATCAAAAAGGTTATTATTGAGCCGCAATTTCCCAAACGATCAGCCAAACTCATAGCACAAAAACTTGGAGCTTCAATAGTAGTTATTGATCCTCTTGCATACAATTGGCAAGAAAGCCTAAAAAGATTAGCAGATGCAATTAGCCATTGAAGTAAAACATCTCTTCTTTGCTTATGAGAAAGAGTATGTGTTAGAAGATATTAGTGCGACCATTAAAGATAGAGAGTATATTGCCATTATTGGACCAAATGGTGGAGGCAAGAGCACTTTTGTAAAGCTCCTCTTGGGGCTTCTTACTCCTACAAAGGGTACAATTACAATCTATGGCACTCCCCCCTCTAAAGGCAGAGAGCTTATTGGCTACCTTCCCCAAAATATCCACTTCAATCTCGATATACCCCTACAAGCAAGAGAGGTGATTTTGCATGGTAGACTCAGTGCCAAAAAGCGCACTTTTGATAGAGATGATCTTCAAATGCTTGAGCATATTGCTCAACAACTTCATATTACACATTTGCTCAATAAAAAGATAGGAGAGCTCTCGGGTGGAGAACGCCAAAGGGTGCTTTTGGCAAGAGCCTTAGCAACAAAGCCCAAAATCCTCATACTCGACGAGCCCACAGCAGCAGTAGATTTTAAAACACAAAAGGAGATCTACCAGCTTTTGCAAGAGTTGGATCTGACTAAAATCGTCGTAAGTCACGATGTCAATATCCTCTTACAGGGTGTGGATAGGGTCTTTTATATCAACCGCAAACTCTATATTCATAACAATATTAATCTCCCTATTACCCCCCAAGAGGGGCACTTTTGCGAGATGGAGATTTTTGAAAAACTTGGGAGTGAAAATGGTTGCACTCATTGAGCTTCTTAGCAACTCTCTCATTGCAGCTTTGCTGATAAGTATTGCTATTGGTATTATTGGCTCTATTATGCTTATCAACCGCTACAACTATTTAGCAGCAAGTATTGCTCATGGAAGCTATGGAGGCGTGGGGATTGCTCTTTTTTTCTCATTGCCTCTACTTCTTAGCACCACCCTTTTTGCTCTCTTTTTAGCTCTTCTTTTAGCTTATTTGAGCTATAAAGAGCCTAAAAGGCTCGATATTCTTATTAGCGTTATCTGGGCAATGGGTATGAGTATTGGAATCATTTTGAGTGATCTCACTCCCGGATACCATAGTGATCTTTTAGCCTATCTCTTTGGAAATATTTTACTTGTGCCAAACGATGACCTCTACTTTATGGGGATAGTAGATTGTATAGTATTGCTCTTTGTTTGGCAAAATTTTCACTACCTCATAGCAATTGCGTATGATAAAGAGTTTGCAATCACAAGAAATTTGCCAGTAAAAATGATGCATACCCTTATTTTGGTATTTATTGCCCTTACAATTGTTATGAGTATTCGCTCTTTTGGGCTTATTTTGGTGATTGCTCTTTTTAGCATTCCTCCATTTATTGCAGAAAAGATCACAAAAAACGCTCAATCTATGATGCTTGCTGCAGCAGTTATTGCCTTTTTTCTTATTGTTGCAGGACTCTTTCTTGCATACTTTTTGAATATCTCTGCAACTGCTGCTATTATTCTTTTGGCAAGTGCCATATTTTTACTCTTTTTTAAAGGATTAAAGTCAACAACCTCCCCGTAAACGGGGAGGCTTGGAGGTATGCTAGCTAACTAGCCTTAACCTCTTTGGATGGTTGACGCACCCGTATCGGGTAGCATAGAGAGCATTAAGCTCCCTATGCAGCCCGTTACTTTTGAAGTACTTGACTAAAATATTCGCCGCACCATTCACGTCGGCGTTTAGGAGATAGCCTTGAGTGGATTTGTACAAACCTCTTTTGATACACTTGCCACTTCCTTGATAGGAGATCGCACTATCATAGGCAAGCGGCATATCGTCTTTGTCCAAAAAAGAGGCTTTAGAGGTATAACTCTCCTCTTGATGGACAATGGCTATGCCAAACTCTTGGGCTTTGGAGGCAAGCTTTTGTTTGAATTTGTAGTAAGGAATACCGACAAAGTTTTGGTTATTGGCTTTGCCGATGTTGATGTTTTGCTTGCTTCCGCTAAAATTGCCAAGAACGATGGT
>WGAX01000047.1 GCA_015494595.1 Nitratiruptor sp. | reverse complement strand
CTTTTGCTACCTGGTGCGCGTTTGAGTGGGAATGGGATTCTGTCTGGATCATACATCTGTGACCATACCGCATACCCTTTGGCACAGTTTCTACCGCGACTACCGGTATGCAAAGGGTTACCCATATACTTTTTAACTGTAAGGCTCTTTTTATCTACCCACGCAGTGAGCCCACATCCAGCTTCACAGTTGCTGCACACTGTTGGCACAATTACATAGTCATTGACATAGATACCGTCAGGGTTCTCTTCGCTTTGCACTCCTTTTCGATTAATTCCTCCTCTTTTCCAATCATCTCCATCAAGCTCTTTAAAATCGTCCCACTCTTCAAGAGGAGGGTAGAAAGAGATCGATTTTGGAGTATCAGTGAATTTGCCAAACTCCGGTGCATTGGCTTGGGCTATGGTTTCAAATACTCCTTTGCTTACTGCAATCCCAGCTACAGCCGTCGCAGCAGCGCCTTTGAGAAAATTTCTTCTGCTCTCTAAAAAACTCATTCTTTACTCCTTAACTGAGTGGTAGTAGTTGTGGGATAATAAGCCAAACATGTTTAGTAATATATAGACCCACGATTGCCAAAACGCCTGCTAGATAGAGCAAAGAGGCGCTTCTTGATTTGAGACTGAAATAGACCAAAATCATAGGAATAATAAAAGCTATCCATTGCCCTGCCCAAAACATTACATGGTAAACGCCGTTTTCTTTGACATATTGTAAGATTGCTGCCACCTCTTCAGATTTCATGTGACCGAAGTAGTATTCGCCCATGTAGATAGTAAAGCTTAAAAATGCGCTAACACCTAAAATAATGGCAAGATCTCTTTTGACTTCATAGCTCCATTTGCCGCCAATGATTAAGAAAACTGCACTACCAGTAAGCAAAGCTGCAAGGATCATTTGCACAAGCTCCGTTGGTGTTTGCCAAAGCTCTCTAGCAGTTGCCTCACCCATAATAGTAGCTGTATACATTGTTACAGGTACAGCTAATACTACTGCAATTTTGAGCAGGGGATTGTAAAGAGATTCCAGTTTACACTCTTTTTTTAGCAGATATTTTTTGACTGCAATAACAGCCATAATAAAAATAATACCTGTAAATACCGTTGCCATCCACGCCCCTACCGTAATAGCGCTTGTAAAGTGTGGATAGAAGAATATATGCCACATTCTTAGGGGTTGATGCAGATCTAAAAGGGTGAAAAGCAAGAAGATATTTAAAAAGATGAATGAGATAATTGGCATCCATAACTTTACTTGATCCCCTACGCGATCATTGTAGCGTGCTAGAAGATATGCACCCACAAAAATAACGCCTGTTCCAATACTTTTTGCCCACATATTTAAAGTAATCATCCATCCCCAAATAACCTGAGGAATTGGTACATCAAGAGTGACAATTGCGTTTGTCGCTGCTACTGTATGCTCAACCATTAGTGACCTCCTATATGGTCTAGATGGGTAATGTTGTTAAAGAGATTGTATCCCTCTTCTCGTTTTGATGCCAGTGGATTAAGGTGTACATCACCACCGCCTACATAGAAGTGTTTAGGATGGGTATTTTTCTCAGGTTTTCTGACTCTTACGCCGCTACCTTTTTGATGCTCCATAATGTAGCGCGAAATGTGGCTAGTAGGATCATCCAAATCACCGAAGATGTTTGCTTCTACCGGACATGCTACAACACATGCAGGCATCATCTCACTTGCGATTCTATGAGCGCAGTAGGTACATTTATCAGCTGTGTTGGTTTCTGGATCCATATAGATTGCACCATATGGACAAGCCATCATACATCCAGCACACCCAATGCAGCGCTCACGATCGATATTGACAATACCATTTTCTAGATAGTGCAAAGCACTTACTGGACATATTCTCTCACACGGTGCATCTTCGCAGTGGTTACAGCGAAGTGGTGTGTAGGTTCTTTTTGTCTCAGGATAGACTCCCACATCTACATATTTTACACGAAGCCGCCAGCTGTGCAGAGGCACCTTGTTTTCTACCTTACAGGCTACCTCACACCCTTTACAACCCATGCATAGGTCGAGGTCGACCAAAAAGCCCAACTTCATACCTTCTCCTTTGTAGTTTATAAGCTTGGCTTTTGATATGTATAAGCCAAAGCAAATACCATAAAAGCGCTATTGCTAGCTTTTTATAGTCTAACAATCTAAGCTTAATAACGCCTAAAAATAGGCTAAAAGAATGGCAAATTGTTTGATTGATGTAGAAAAAAAGGATACTTTCTTGCCAAGAGGTTGTTTACAAAATTTTTAATAAATTAATCTGAACCAAATTTTTGGATTAATTTATAAAGTTTGTTACCAACTCTTTTGGTGTTATATCAAAGTAGAGGTTTTTGGCTTTAAAAAAGCCAAGCTCCAAAGGCTCTTTGAGAGGCTCTTTGGGCGGGGGATAGTTTTTAGGCCAAAATTTATGTATAGGTGCAATACTAAAGAGTCTCTTTTGATACTGCTTTGCTGCTAGGGCGATAGTAAAGCTACCAATTTTGTGCACCAAGCCAAAATTTCCAACTCCATCAGCACCAAAGAGCACTATATCAGCCTCTTGAACCCCTATACTAGCTGCTGCATCGCTGACTAGCTCCACTTCAAAGCCCTTGGAGTAGTAGAGCCTCTTAGCCAAAGCTACCCCCTCATTGTGAGGTCTAGACTCTGTGCAGATAATCTTTTTGGGAGAGCCAAGTTTGATAGCTTCATACACTAACGAGCTAAAGGAGTGGGTAAGGATAGTTTGGTTTTGTAAAAGAGGTGCACACTTTTGGATCGCTTTTTTATTTTGTGCTTCAAACTCTTCTAGCCATTTGGAAAGCCAAAAGGCATTGATAGTATCGATATTATCTAGTACAAATGCTCCAAGATTATATAAAGATGCCATACAGGGCTGGATAGACTGCACCCGTTTAGCTGCTCTCATTAGCTCCTCTTTGGACTCAATTGATTGCAGCACTTTAACAGCCTCTTGGGTGAGGTAGGTAGCGCCATGGGTGTAATCTTTTTGGATTGCGGTAAGTTTTGCTTGCCAACTCATTGCAAAGCTTTGATTTTTGCTAGGTAGCTATATTTCATATCCAATTCAAAACTCTCATTTGTTGGATACTCATACCCAAATACCTCTTTCCATAGAGAATGATCCTCCATACACATATAAAAAAATACTTTACCGTGCCAAGGCTTCAGGGCTTCATAAGCAAAACTAAACATCTGCCTCTTTATTGGTAGAGGATAAGAGAGTTTATCTGCTGCATCCACCAAAGGCATCTGCAAAATCTTGCTCTTCATCGCTCTTTGGCGTAGCTTCTTAATAACAGGCTTGATAAAGGTAAGTGTGCCAAGTGATACCATTGCCACTAGGTTGGGATCGAAGTTTTCCAGTAGATAGGCAAAAATTTCACCATACTCCTCTTGCCACTTTTTATAAAAAATCATTGGATGGAAGTGAAAGCCTACTAGACGCTTTTTGTCGTGGATCTTTTTGGCTGCATCGAGCCTCTCTTGCAGTGAAGCGCTAAGGCGCTCTTCGCTTTGCACGATTGTTTGGGGGTTGAGGCTCCAAGTGGTAATGATATTGGGTGGGTAATCATTTTGTAAGAGGTAGCTGACATTGTCGCTTTTGGTTTTAAGCTCCAAAATTACATTGGGGTTTTTCCTAGCAAATGTGATAATGGCATCCAATACGCCACCTCTGTTGCCCCACAGTAAGCTATCGCTGCTTTGTCCTGTGCCTATGTGGTAGATCTCATTTGGATCAAGTTGTATTGATAAGAGCTTCTCTTTTAGGTTGGTATTGAAGGTGATGGTGTCTTCATTGTAGAAACTCTGAATAGAGCAGTAGCTGCAGTCATACCCGCAGCTTTCTACCATATCTAGTGTCCAAAGATTGCAACATCTTGTCTTTGGGCTTGCAACAGGACACATCCCAAAGCCAAGCTTTTTGTCTATTTCCATAAAACGGATTTTGTGAGTTTTTTCTTTATCTATTTGGAAAT
>WGAX01000046.1 GCA_015494595.1 Nitratiruptor sp. | reverse complement strand
TCCAATTCCCATCCTTTTGTGCTAAAATGTTTCGCATCTGATTATACCAAAGGATCAAAAATGGCTGTCTCTATCAAAGAAGCTTTAAAAATAATTGACACAATATCTCCCAATCCAACCAAAGAGTCTCTATGCCTTGAAGAAGCAGTAGACAAAGTAGCAGCAAAAGAGTATTATGCTCGCTACAATCTTCCAAATTTTGACAACTCCGCAATGGATGGCTATGCAGTAAAATTGGCTGATGCCGGTAAAAAGGTAAAAGTAGCAGCCACAATACTTGCTTCACAAGAGCCTCAGAGCCCTTTGGAAACGGGCAATGCTATAAAAATTATGACAGGAGCAAAACTTCCCAAAGGTACGGAAGCTATTGTACCCATTGAAGAAATTATAATACAAGATGATAGTGTTATTTTGCCTTCATCTATCAAACCAAAAGCCCATATGCGATTTGCTGGAGAAGATGTACAAAAAGGCTCTCTCATTGTTAAAAAGGGCGACATCATCAATGCTTATACTATTGGCCTTCTAGCAAGCCAGGGGTACTCCTATATTGAAGTTTTTCAACCTGTCAAAGTAGCCATTTTTGCTACAGGCAGTGAATTGAAGATGCATTATGAAACATTGCACTCTTCTCATATATACAACTCCAATACCCCTGCTTTACTTGCCCGAGCAAAAGAGTTAGGGTGCAAAGTAAGTTTTATTGGCAAAACTGAGGATAGTAAAGAGGCAATCAAAGAGGCGATCCAAAATGCTCTTGATGCAGACTTACTCATAACCAGCGGAGGCGTAAGTGTAGGAGAGGCTGACTTTACCAAAGAGGCTTTTAAAGAGATGGGAATGCAAATCCTCTTTAGCAAAGTAGATATAAAACCTGGTAAACCTACAACACTTGGCAAAATTAATAATACCTATATCCTCAATCTTCCTGGAAATCCTCTTGCTGCAATTTTAAATTTTGAGCTTTTTGGAAGATTCTTGATTAATAAGCTAAGCGCTAGCTCTCGCCCTTATATTCAACCAATCCGTACAAAACTCAAAGAAAAACTCATCCATAAACCGGGGCGTGATACATTGATTCCTGGCACCTTTGATGGAGAGTATTTTTATCCTCTATCCAAAAGATCTCCGGGTATGGTAATGCCTGCAGCTTTGATGGATGGATTTATTATTGTAGGTAAAGAGGTACAGTTGGCGGCAGAGGAGGTGAATTTTATTCCACTTGCAAACTTCACCTCCAAATCTGCTCAAGAGATAGTGAGCTTGTAGCTCACTATTTAAGTGAAGAGATATAGGCTGCTAATGCCTCAATCTCACTATCACTAAGAGGAGCTGCTTGCGATTTCATCAAAGCGCCCATTCCATATTGATTGAGTGTACCAGCTTTATATCCCTTAAGCTTTTTAATAACTTCATCTTTTGGCATACCGGCAATAGGAGCAGATTTACCAAGGGCTTTTCTTTTTCCATCACTGCCGTGGCAAGAAGCACATTTTGCAAAAATCTTTTTGCCCTCTGCACTGTTTCCAGCTGCTACAGCTCCCGCACCAGGAAGTATAGCAGCAACTGTTTTTTTAGCCTCTTGGGTTGCTGCTTGAGCAGCTTGTTTCACCTCTTTTGCAGCTTCATTTACCTGCTTCATAGCTTCTTGTTTTACTTCTTGTACCGTTTTTTCTACTTTTTGTGCTACTGGTTGTTGGCTGGCTGTTGTAGATTGTGAGCTTTTTGGAGGCATAGGAACGCCTGGCAAAGGCTCCTCAATTTTTTTACCCTCTTTTTTGACTGCTGCTTGAGCAGAATGTGCAGCTACACTTTTAACACTCTTTTGCTCTACACTCTTTTTCTCTACATTTTGTGTTGTTTGATGCTCCTTCTTTTCACATCCTACGAAAAGCAGCGCTGCTGCCACAATCGATAATAGTGCAAATTTTTTCATTACTCCTCCTTAAATCTTTATTGGATTGACAATCTTTTGCCCTGCTAACAATTTATCCCACATTTGAGGATCACTCCACTCCTCCTTGACTCCTTGAGAAAATTGCAATTTCTCAAGTGCAATCTCACCCATTTGCATACTGTATGCATCTTCCCTTGTGCATTGGGCATAACCTGTAGCAGTTTCGTGTACAATGACACTCTGTATTGTAACATCTTTTTCCTTATTAACCATCACCGTATTATGCAGTACAAGATCAACCATTAAAAAAATCACCCTGCTATACTGCTCAGCACTTGGGCTTACAGGCAACTCTACCCACCGTTTGCTCCAGCGTTTCATATCTTTTAAGTATGCAGGATCATCCTCGCTCCAAAGTGTAATGGCATGATCAAATGAGTCTATAAGCTCTTTAATCGTAAGCTTGGTCAATCCAAAATCATATACCATCTGCCCGCGATCTAAATAGTTGGAGCTAAAAAGCAGCTCTACAATATAGGAGTGTCCATGAATCGACTCACTACATCGTCTGCTGGTACAGCCCCTTACAATATGGGCATTCTCAAAGCGAAAAAGCTTTCGTATAATCATCGCATCCTCTCTCTATTCCAAAGCCTTACCTGCAGTCTATCACTATAGATAAAACCATAGAGCATACAAAATTCAGCTACCACTTTATCGTTTTTTCTTAAAATATCAATCCGATCACCCAAGGGCATACAAAAAACCTCCACCTCTGGATAATCCCCTACAATATCAACAATCTCATCATAAGCGCTAAACTCAATAATACCTCGCCCAAGAGTAAACTTAAAAAAGCTATAGTGAGTATTTTCTACAATGGCTCTTATAGCCTCTTTGTTGACTCTTTTTTCATAAGGCTCACCACTATTGGAGAGCTTTACAGCCATCGCAAAAACCGCATCTTTATAAGCTGGAAACTTTGCAAAATCTATTTTAATAGTAGCATTTGTCTCAATGGTTACAATAAAGCCCTCATTTACAAGATACTCTACAAAAGAGTAAAATACCTCATCACTCCAATAGAGCAGAGGCTCGCCGCCTGTAAGCACGATATGGGGCTTGAAATCTAGATTTTTCAGATGCTCATCTAAAATATCAACAAGAGTTTGGCTCTCTTCTACCCTTTGCCACTCCTCTTCAAAAAGCTTTCTATTTACCGCTCTGACACTATCGCAGCCAAAAAGTTTTTTGCCCTTTATAAAATACTCTCCAAAGCTAGGACATTTAAGGTTGCAGCCACCAAAGCGAAAGAAGATGCTGGGCGTGCCTATAAACTTACCCTCTCCTTGAATAGAGTAGAAGTGCTCTACCAGATAGACCATATCACCCTCCCGTCTCATAAAAGGCTCTTGATGAAGCCTCACTCATCTCTTCGCTCCAGCGATTCTCTTTAGGCTTATTGGCTAAAACCTCTTTTAAAATAGCTACCGCTTTATCAATCTCGCCCTTTTGCAC
Source organism: Nitratiruptor sp. (assembly GCA_015494595.1). Classification (GTDB taxonomy): domain Bacteria; phylum Campylobacterota; class Campylobacteria; order Campylobacterales; family Nitratiruptoraceae; genus Nitratiruptor. The sequence goes on along the minus strand of WGAX01000046.1, from coordinate 22,463 downwards.
CGCCTCTTTGATACTCATCGCCTCATCAAAGTAGAGACACGGAATCAGATACCCTTCGGCTGTCAGGCGTATGCGGTTGCAGCTTTCGCAAAAGTCGTGTTTGTGTGGATCAATCAGCCCAAAAGTGTAGTCATTTCCTTTGAGCCTGTATAAAAATGCGGGGCTGCTTTCAACTCTACCAACTTTTTCAATCTCATAGCGCTCTTTAATATGCTCTAAAATCTCCTTACCGTGCATCCCTTTTAGATCGCTATGGGCGTGCACATTCTCCATATACTCAATAAAGCGCACCTGCATACCTCTTGCTTTACAAAACTCCAAAATATCCACTATCTCATCTTCATTTACACCTTTTAATGGCACCATATTGATTTTGACTTTAAGCCCTACATCAAGGGCAGCTTCAATGCCAGCCAACACATTTGTTAATACATCTTTGCCGGCAATCTTGGCTGCAACCTCTGGTTTGAGAGAGTCCAAAGAGATATTTAAGCGCTTCAGTCCAGCATCTTTGAGATCTTTTGCTATATCTTTAAGCAGATAGCCATTGGTAGTCATTGCCAAATCTATATCTGGCTTGTAGTCGTAAATCATCTTGATAAACTTATCTAAATCTGCCCTAAGCGTTGGCTCGCCGCCTGTAAGGCGAATCTTTGTAATTCCCTCGTCAATTGCAGCTTTGACAAACTTGAAAAGATCTTCAAATGATAAAAGATTCTCTTTTGGCACCCAGCTAAATGGCTTTTGGGGCATGCAATATTGACAGCGAAAATTGCACCGCTCCGTCAAGGATATACGTAGATAGTTAACTCTTCTTCCATGTCCATCAATGAGCATGACAACTCTTTGCTTTTTTTACAAGATTGTAGCAGATTTTTAACAAAAGAAGATTAAAGAAGAAGTTAGGAGGCAAAAGCCTCCAAAAGATTAATGCAACTCTCTCCAGATTTTCTGTTTCCACAAATATGCAAGAATTGCAAAAATCACAAAATAGAGCAATACCCAAGGTCCTAGGCTATTTCTTTTATCTTTCTTTCTATCACCCACTTTTTCCAAGTAAGCTACCACTTTTTCTGTAGCCTCTTTTGTAAGACCCACTCTAGGCATTGCTGTGCCATGGAGGAGTTTTTGAGGATCTTCAACAAAGTCGCGAATATACTCGTGTCCACGGCTTCTAATAAACATACTCAAATCTGGAGGAGTTGTACCAAGATACTTTTTGAGGTTTGCCTCATACTTTGCAAGTTTGAGCTCAAAATCAGCCTTTTCAATATCATTTTTAAATTTTGGCTTCTCACCAATAACTGTCCACTTGTCATAGCGTAGATTGTGACATCTACCACACGCAGTTCTAAAAGCCTCTTTCGGTGAGATCTCTTTTGGAGCAATTGAAACAAGATAAGCAACGATGTCAGCTAGATCTTGATCGCTTCCATAAAAAGCTGGCATTGGAAAAGGTTTATTGTCATTAAATTTATGCGCCAATTTGAAGGCTTTTACAGGATTTTTAATGAAATTTGCCAAGAATTTTTGATCTACAACTGCACCGATATTGCTAAGATCTGGTGGATTAACACCATAGCTAGCACTTGCACTTACTGGATCCATAGGAGCTGGGACATTTTGGCTCTTAATAGAGTGACATCCCGTACAGCCATTATTCATAATAGCCGTTGCTCCTTTTTTTGCATCCCCTTTGGTAGCCAATGCTTTCAAATCGCCATAACTAAATGTAGCCGGCTCGTGATGGGGGTGCATCTGCGAATGAGCATACGGCTCAATCCCCCAGTAGGTAATCCCTACCAATACGATAATAATCGCTAATATTTTCAACTCTTTCATCTTACACCCCCTCTATGTTTCACCATCACCGGATTGAGGAAAAATAGTGCATAGAAAATCACAAATAGCACTACAATAATAAAACCGTTACCCAATGTCTTGGTATACTCTAAATACCCTGCTATATAAAGAGCCAATGTCATAAAAATCACAAAATTCAATAGCCCTTTTTTGCGTGCTGTAACAGCAGGAAGAGCTGCAAAAAGCGCCAAGAAACCAACAGCAGCCACATAACCGATATAGGCATTAAAACCTGTTGGAGGAAGTTTGCCCCAGATTGTAAGAATAATCATATCAACAACCAATAGCCAGAACCAGATAAAAAATCCACCCCGTCTACTAGCAGGTGCTACCTCATCATTTTTATCAAACCAAGGGAGGAAGAAGAAGATAATGTTTGCAATACCAAAAGCGATCAGCCCCATATCCATCGCACTCAAAGGCCCAACATTAAAGAAGAAACCTCTTAATACCTCATAACTCCACAAGAAGTACCACTCAGGATAGATGTGCGGTGGCGTTTTCATTGGGTTTGCTGGATCAAAGTTGATTGGATCCATCGCAAAATCGTAATGGTAAAAGACCAGATAGAAGTAAAAGATCATAAAAACACCAAGCACAAAGAAGTCTTTACTCAAAAATACAGGCCAAAAAGGGATAACTTTTGCCTCTTTTTTAAGTCCTGCTTTATACTTTTCTGCCTCTGCATCAAAATCGATCTCTTCTCCATCTTGATTGTTAACATGAGGGATTCTGAGGCTATAAAAGTGCAAACCAATAATTGCCATAATAATTAATGGCATCAAAAAGACATGCAGCATAAAAAATCTTGTAAGTGTCGGATCGGAAACATAGAAGTTACCCCGGATCCATATTACCAAATCGTCACCAATAAATGGAATACCACCAAAAAGATTGGTAATAACCTGTGCTGCCCAGTAGCTCATCTGTCCCCAAGGGAGCATATAACCGCTAAAAGCTTCGGCACTAAAGGTGACAAATAGCAGCATACCAGAGATCCAGATCATCTCTCGCCCACGCTTATAAGAAGCGTAGTAGATACCTGTAAACATATGAATATAAATCACTAAGAAAACAACCGAAGCAGCTACTGCGTGCATATGGCGCCAAAGCCATCCAAACCACACCTCTTGCATAATGGTGTAATTAACACTATCAAACGCCAACTTAGTATCAGGCTTGTAATACATCAAAAGAAAAATACCGCTAATAACAAGAATAGTAAACATTGTCATTAGCACAACGCCCATTGCCCACAAAAAGTTGATATTTTTGGGGATCCAATACTCTGCAGCCAATACCTTCCAGAGTTTATCAATCGCTAAGCGTTGATCGAGCCACTCATACAGACTGTTTGCTTTTGTAAAATGTGCCATCTTCGCTCCTTATGCTTTACCGACCATCTTTTTATACTCAGGACCCTCTTCACCGAGCACCAGTTTTGTACCCTCAATCTTAAATGGAGGAATATCCATAGGTCGTGGCGGAGGACCAAATGTATTTACACCACACGCATCATACTCACCTCCGTGGCAGGCACAATGAAAGATCTTCTTATCTGGCTCCCAGCTTGGAATGCATCCAAGATGTGTACAAAGCCCTATCATCACAAGATAGTCACTGCCGCCAATATTCACAAGTCTCTTTTTATTTTCATCAGGAATATGGTTACAGTTTCCTTGCGGAGGCTTTTTAAGAATAAAAATAGGTTTACCCCTCCAAGTAACCGTGCGAAGCTCCCCATCTTTCATAGGAGAGAGATCTACAGTGGTAAATCCGGCTGCCATAACGCTTGGCAATGGATCCCAGGTGCGCTTCATTGCATACAGAGCTGCCAAACCCCCAGCTCCTGCGAATGCACCAAAGACCATACCAAGGAAGTCACGTCTGCTTTGTGCCATTGACAATCCTTTTAGAGTTTTTTGGTCAAATTGATTTTATTACAAACTTATTTAAGGAAATATTAAACTAAGTTATCTTTAAGCTAACTCCCTCTTCAAAGAAGTGAAGTGAGCTCTTTTGCCACTTTTTGAGCACTTAACGCACCCAAAAAATCACTCCTTGCACTCTTAGCTATAACTACTGCTTCTTGAAGTTTTGAAGCATCAAAATAGCCCATATGCAATACTCCTGCTCTTTGTAAAAGCGGCAAATACTCCTCATCCTCACCAAAGTAGACAACCTTCGTCCCGCTTGCTGCTGCCTCCAAAGCACTCTGGGCAGAGTGGGTAACAAAAAGCTTTGCTTGGGGCACAATGTCAAGATACTCCTCACTCTCATACACCCTTGTAAAGTAAGGCTCCACTTTTTGGGCAATATCGACAAAAAAATAAAACCCTTCCAAAAGCTCAAACCCAAAATCTTGTAACTGGGGTGCAATCTCTAAAAGCCTCTTTTCGTAATCGCTATCCCCATAAAAAAAGAGCCTTTTAGCTTTATTATGTGCAACAAAATATCTTTTATCAACCAGCACTCCATTAATAATATTTTCTCCAACTCTATGAGGCGATATGAGATACTCCCCCTTTTTAGGCTCATCTTTGGGATCATAGCTGATACGAAAAAATTTGCCAAAATACTCAATCATCTCCTGATGAATAGTCTCATTGTGCTCATCACTATCATAGACAATAATATCACCTCTCTTGCAAATAGTGCCAATATTTCTAAAATCCTCTATACCGACAGCCTTTTTAACCCCCAACACCCTCTTGGCATAGGTTGCAGAGCGAAATTCTGTTGTCATTAAATAGGTATCAAAATCTTGCAGCTCTTGCATCAAAGCTATACTACGCCTTAGCCTCTGCAATCCCAAACGGTTATCCGTTTTTGCATAAAAATAGATAGTCACTGTATTCTCCTCTCTTTTAAGCTTTACCTTTCTCCCTCATCTTAATATAGACATGCAAAATCTCAATAGCTGCAGGCGTAATACCACTAATTTGGCTGGCAGCAAAGAGTGTAGGAGGCTTAAATTTTTTAAGTTTCTCTTTTACTTCATTGCTAAGTCCGCTAATATTATCAATATCTAAATCCTCAGGAATTTTAATATGTTGCAGCTGCCTCATCCTTGCAATCTGCTCTCTTTGCTTTTTGATATATTGGTGATATTTTGCCTCTATGAGGATCTGCTCTTTTGCATCCTCATCAAAATCTTTGATAAAGGGAGCAAGTCTTTCTAGTTTTTGAATAGTAAAACTTGAGCGTGCTGCAATATTTTTGAGTGATGTTTTATCTGTAATCTTCTCTTCATTTATATCTTTTAAAAAAGATATAGTCTCTTTTGTTGGTGTAAGAAAGTGCTTTTCCAAATAGGCTACGCCTCGAGAAATCTGCTCCTTTTTTCTAAGCATCTTCGCATAAATATCCTCATTAATAAGACCTAGCTTATAACCATACCCCATCAGACGCAAATCTGCATTATCTTCTCTTAGAAGCAGTCTAAATTCTGCCCGGCTTGTAAACATCCTATAGGGCTCTTTTGTCCCTTTGGTAACCAAATCATCAATCAGTACCCCAATATAGGCTTCATCACGATTAAGCACCAACGGCTCTTGCTCTAAAACTGCTAAACTGGCATTAATGCCCGCCATCAACCCTTGTGCTGCTGCCTCCTCATAACCGGTAGTGCCATTAATCTGTCCAGCTAGATAGAGGTTTTTAATCTTCTTTGTCTCTAATGTATGATGAAGCTCTGTAGGATCCACATAATCATACTCTATAGCATAGCCAAATCTCACAGGTACAGCTCTTTCCAATCCTTTAATAGATCGAATCATTGCCAGTTGCACATCGGCAGGCAAAGAGGTACTAAGCCCATTAATATAATATTCAGTAGCCTGTAAAGTTTGAGGCTCTACAAAAATATGGTGACGCTCTTTATCACGAAAACGATAGATCTTATCTTCAATACTAGGACAATATCTAGGACCTACTCCTTCAATCTGTCCTGTAAAAAGGGGAGCTCTGTGAAAATTGGATTCTATTATTTCATGGGTCTTCTCATTTGTGTAGGTGATATAGCAAGGTAACTGGGTTGGATGAAAATTCTTTTTATCAGTCCGAAAACTAAAAGGTATAGGCTGGGCGTCTCCTGGCTGAATCTCCATTTTGCTAAAATCTATGCTTTTAGCATCTATTCTTGCACAGGTACCCGTTTTAAGCCTTCCCATCCTTAATCCCAAATCCTCTAAACTTTTACTTAAAGCCTTGGAGGCAAACTCTCCTGCACGCCCGGCCTCTTGCTTGATTTCACCGACATGAATAAGTCCACGTAAAAAGGTGCCTGTTGTTACTATCACCTTTTTAGCATAATAGACATTTTTTAGATTTGTCTCTACTCCTATAACTCTTTCTCCCTTTACCAAAAGCCTATTGACCATCTCTTGAGTAACTTCTAAATTAGGAGTACGCAATACCTTTGTACGCATAGTAAGTCGGTATCGATCCATATCAATTTGCGCCCGACTCCCCCTTACAGCCGGCCCTTTTGAGGCATTGAGGATGCGAAACTGAATACCTGTCTCATCTGTTGTAAGACCCATCTCACCGCCTAGTGCATCTATCTCTTTGACCAGATGCCCTTTGGCCAGCCCACCAATTGCTGGATTACAGCTAGCTGCTCCAATCTGCTCAGCTAGAATTGTTATCATCAATGTTTTCATTCCCATTCTTGCTGCTGCTAAAGAAGCTTCTATTCCTGCGTGTCCACCGCCTATTACAATTACATCAAAATGCATTTATCTCTCCAAAATAGGGTATAATGTTTGCTATTTATACAATAGTTACCCTCAAAAATCAAGGTAGATTAATGTTTACAGGGCTTATTAGAGAGATAGCAAAGGTCAAAAGCTTTGATGGCAAGATTTTACGATTACAAGCATCTTATCGTCCCCAATTTGGAGACTCCATTGCAGTCAATGGAGTATGCCTGAGCGTCATAGAGCTTATGAGTGATGGTTTTAGTGTAGAGGTGGCAGATGAGAGCAGAAGAGTAGTCGCTATTGAAAATTTTCGTGATAGAGTGCATATTGAGCCTGCTATGCGCTTACAAGATAGAGTAGAGGGACATATTATACAAGGACATATAGATTGCGTTGGTATCATTACTGCAATGAAAAAGGGAAGAAATGGGAAAGATTTTTATATCTCTCTCCCTAAAGAGTACATAAAATTTGTTGTACCAAAAGGGAGTATTGCAGTTGATGGTGTCAGTCTGACTATCAATGAGGTGTATGAGGAGAGTTTTCGTCTCACTCTTATTCCTCTTACTCTTCAACATACTCTCTTTGATAGCTACCAAATTAATAGAAGAGTCAATATCGAAACAGATATGTTTGCAAGGTATCTTTATTGGATCTTCAAAAAGGATAAAAATCTTGATTGGCAAATAGTAGAGCGCTGGCAAGCACTCTTTTAGGAGAAGATATGAGACTGTTTCTTGGGACATTTGCAACCATTTATGACTATGTTGGCATTAAAAAGGAGTTTAGCTTCATTGAGGGCAAATGGGTAGAGAAAAGAAATTTGCATCTTACCTACCACTTTGTAGGAGAGGTAGCTACACCTATACCAATTATTGCAAAACTCTCCTCTTTGCACTATGAGCCTCGGCAAATCCCTATCAAGGCTTTAGGCTTTTTTGGTACACCTCCAAAAATTTTATACGCCAAAGCCTTGGATGAGAGCCTTTTTGATATAGCCAATCAGATCTCTCAACTCTTAGAGATTGCCAACTCCAAACCTTTTATCCCTCATATTACCCTTTGCCGCATAAAAAGAGTCAAAAATTTTGAAAAATTTATCAAAAAGATTCGAGCCTTCGAGCATAAGCCTTTGGGCATAATGGATCTTAAAGTAGAGCTTATTCAGAGCCACCTTACTCCAAAGGGAGCAATTTATAAAACTATTCACACCTTTACTTCACATCCTCCTCACTAAATTTTTCTACCTGATAGACAAAAATTTGGGGATGGTACTGCAAGCAGTTGGCAGGGAGTCCTGCTTTCATACACAGATGAGCAAAAAATTGATCAAAATCCTTTAACTCCTCCCAAACTTGTGGCAAAAAGGTAGCTTGCCTGCCATCTAGCTTTAGCACTACCCCGTCAATTCCCGCTCGAATTTTACTTTTTAGATCCTCTATGGAGCTATACTCCAAAGGCTTTGGCTCACTTAACACCGAAATCTCTATGGTAATTTTGTCAAACTCCTCAGGAGTTAAAGGGGGAAATCTTGGGTCTCCAAAGGCTGCTGCTTTGGCATTTTCTATAACATCATCAATAAGTGCTCTGTAAGCTATTAAAGAGCCAATGCATCCACGCAAAGAGCTTCTTTCATTAATTGTAACAAATACAGCTCCCGGTTTACCAAGCTCTGGATACATAGCAATAAGCCTCTTTTTTACATCATCATTGAGCTCTTTATGTCCTAAAAACTCCTCCTTTATTGCAATTCTTGCAATATTGAGCAAAATCTTTTTAAGATTATTATCCATTCCTCTCTCCTCCAGTAAATATAAGTCGATTTCTTCCCTCTTTTTTGGCTTGATAGAGGGCTTTATCTGCCTTTTCATAAAGATATTGCACACTATCACCCTCTTGATACATCGCAACACCTATGCTAATTGTAATATGTTTTGGTATCATAGCAAAATCTTTTGATGCAATCTCTTCTCTAAGCTCTTCTAAAAGCTGCAATACTCTCTCTATACTGCTTGTCTGCAGAATAATTAAAAACTCTTCTCCTCCTATTCTAAAAATGGGGTCACTTTGTCTAAATCTTTTACGAATAGTTGCTGCAACCTCTTTTAACACTTCATCCCCTACTCTGTGCCCATAAGTATCATTAATAGCTTTAAAGTGATCTATATCAATCATCGCAAACAGTAAAAAACTTCCTGTAAGAAGAGCCTCCTCCATCTTCTTTTTTGCGATCTTCTCAAAATAGTATCTATTATAGAGTTTTGTGAGAGGATCAATAGTAGCCATTGTGCGCAGTTCTTGCTCTTTTTGATACTCTTGCGTAACATTAATAAAAATCACTACATACTCATCTGTATTAATTTTATTTGCTTTTACTTGAAAAATAGCCTCTTTATCTTTATAAACCAGTTTGACATAGATATTTCTATTTTTATGCTCTAATACATACTCTATCCAAGATTTATTCTCTATTTTAGCAGTTAAAAAACCCTTCTCCTCTGCAAAAAAATCACAAATACAGGAGTGATATAGTAAAAAGTCATCAATATTGGTAAATCCATCAAAATAGCGAAAGAATGCTCTGTTTGCATACTCCATCTTTTTACCATTTGTAATAATCACAATCTCTTCTAGATTATCTAAAATATTATAGAGATAACGCAGCTGTTTTTGCTGCTCCTTAGCTTTTGCCTGCTCAACAAGATAGATCACTACAAAAAGTGCTGCAGCAAAAAGCAGCACTAAAAAGGCCAATCGTACTAAAACTGCTCTATTAATAAAATTTGCATAGATTAGGTCTCTATTTTTGGCATAAACCACCCATCCTATAATCTCTCCTTGATGATCATAAAGAGGATAGCGATAAAGAATCTTTCCTGCAATACTAAAAGGTTTAGAAGAGGTAAGAAGCTGCTCTAAGGGAAAGTTGTATAAAAGCTTTAAAAACATTTGAGTACTGTTTTGATTAACTATCTTATATCCATCAATGCTTAACGACAGCTCCTTTGTATCAGCACTCAACTTCTTATTAAGCACAACTGCCGCATCAATACCAAACCCTTTAAGATCCTTTACAATAGAGTTAAATTGACTCAAAACCTCAAGATAGCCTACTACTCTATCCCCCTTTAACGGTACCAAAGCAGCAAAATGTAAACCATAACAATCTCTTATAATATCTCCTTGATATGGAGCAGGTAGATGCAAAAGCTTCTGGCAACTCTTTGTAGCATAGACAATATTGGATTGAGGATCCAAAAGGGTAAAATGTATATTTTTAAATCGAGTGTAACGGCGCAACATATAGCTCAAATCAAGCAAAGAGAGATTTTGTCTCTTCTTTTGTAGGTACTCTTGCAGTCTCTTATCTTGAGCAGTAGCAATAGCTAAAGCTAAAGTAGTCGTTTTTTTGAGTTGGATCTCATTTGCTATCTTTTGATCTGTTTGATGAATAAATTTCTTTATTAAAATAGACTCAATCTCTTCTATATTGATATAGGTAATAAGCAAAAAAATAGCAAATAGTACAAAAAGTATGCTATATCTCTTCACCTTTGTCCCTCAAGGGTTGGGCAGTAGCGCGTAACTTTTTTTGCTCCATATCGATCTCTTGTAAAGGAAGTATACTTTTACTTGCTATAGTAATCTTTCTTACACCCTTAGGCTGCATCTCATATATCCTAAAACCCGCTTCATAAAGAGCCAAACGCACAGGAGTAGCTATAGAGTAGGTAGTCAATACCCCATCTTCATTCATCAAAGAGGCAATATCGTTAAAATACTCCACTGTCCACAGCATCGGATTTTTTTTGGGACTAAAAGCATCCTGATATACAATATCAATACCGCCCAATGTTTTGATATACTCTCTTGCATCACCCACAAAAAGCTCTATAGATATATTATCGCTTTTATAGACTCTATTATTTACTAATTGCTCTATAATAGGAAGATATTTTTGTAGTTGCACAGGATAGCGAAGATCTTTTAAAAGAAGCAAAAGCTCACTATCAAGCTCAGGAGAAAAGATTGTTACAGATTTGGTAGCAGATTGGTATTGCAGATAATGCAGAGTAGTTAAAGTATTCATTCCCAATCCAAAACAGATATCAAGAATTCGTAGGTGTGGCTTTGGTGGGACTAAAGAGAATGCAGGAAGAACATGTTTATAGAGTGCTTCTTGAAAAGCTCCATCTTTTATAGAGTGGTAACACTCCTCATACTCTTTTGAATAGAGGGTCTCACTTCCATCTGCACTTATGCGCTTCTCATATTTCATACAATCTCATCTAATTCTCTAAACATCATTGCTTCAAGAATCGCCTCTATATCCATCCCCTCTCTTGCTAATAGCGCTCTAGCACCAAGCTCAAAAGCTTCATCAAGCGCATCATCTCTTTTTGAAGTAACAATATAATCAAAAAACTCCCCACTCCAACTCTCTTTATAGCTAATATGCTGCTTTTGCATACTCTCATCAAGCTCCACAAAAGCGTAAGTTTGTGCACTTGCAACAGAAGCTAAGGAGCCATTTCGTAAAGGAATAACAACTCTCACTACTCCTCTCCTATCACCTTTACACTCTTTGGATCTATATCGCATTTATGAGTTGCAAAGCCTTCAGGAAGCTTAAGCTCTTCATTGTGCATAATACCAATTCCATTTTCCACTACAAAAGCTGCAATCCTTTGGGCTTCTCGTAAAGAGTGCATATAGCAGCTACCACACTGATAGATATTGAGCTCAGGTATATCTTCTACACTCTTAAGCGCCAAAATATTGCGCATACTCTTCTCCCATGCTTGCGCTACATCAAGCTCATTTGGCTTACCAATCACGCTCATATAAAAACCTGTCCTACATCCCATAGGCGAAATATCAATAATCTCTACCTCATCGCTATTGAGATGCTCTCGCATAAATCCAGCAAAAAGATGCTCTAATGTATGGGTACCCTTTTGACTCATTATCTCTTTATTGGGATGCACAAATCTCAAATCAAAAACTCTAATATCATCACCTTTAGGTGTTTGCATATCCTTTGCAACACGCACAGCAGGTGCTTGCATTTTGGTATGATCTACCATAAAGCTCTCTAGTAATGGCATAACAATCCTTTAAAATTCATCAATAATAGTATTCATAGAAGCATCTTGAGCACGCAGGACATTTTGAAGCGCTTTAGAGACAATATCTCCATCTTCTAAACGGTATTTACAGGCAACTCCCATTGCAATCTTGGCTGTAGGATAGTGTTTTTCTAACACAAACATCAACTTATTTGTAACTGTAACATAAGAGTCTGCTCTATTAGCAAAAAAGAGCAAAGCATAGTAGTGCTCATCAATTTTTATAAACTTATCGGCACATCTTGTATTGGATGTAACAACTTCGCTAATATCACCTGCACCATCAACATAAATCAGAAGAAGGCAGAAGGGAAGCCCATACCTTTGAGAGATACACTCAAACTGCTTTGCCTCTTCTGCCACTCCTTTTTTGATGGTAGCATAGATATAGCTCATCTATACTCCAGCTTCTTCTCTTCTTTGCAGATACTCCCATCTTGCATCAACTGCTTTTTGCCACAAATCTATAATATGGCGATTTTCCGGTTTGAAAAGGTGGCGAAATCTTGGCTGTGCAGCTAGATACTCCTCTACAGGAATCTTTTTCTTTGGTCGATAGGTGATATTGAGCTTGGTACTATAAATTATGCCGTGCTCATCACGCTCGTTGATGATTTCATAGAGTGGCCATACACAGCTATCCACTCCTAGATCGCTCACTTCAATAGTGTCCTCTGGAGCATGCTTCCACTCAGTAGTACAAGCACTCTGGGCATTGATATAGACTGGTCCATACACTTCAAAACCTTTTTGTACTTTCTTGACCAGATCTTTCCACTTGCTTGGACTCACTTGAGCCACATAGGGAGCTCCGTGATCAGCCATAATCTCTACCATACTCTTTTTCATCATCTTCTCACCATAGCTTACACTTCCAGCCGGACTTGTAGAAGTACTGGCACCAATTGGAGTAGATGAGCTTCTTTGACCACCAGTATTGGCATAGACTTCATTGTCTAGACAGACATACATAAAGTTATGGCCCCTCTCAAATGCACCGCTAAGTGATTGAAATCCAATATCATATGTACCGCCATCACCTCCAAATGCTACAATTTTTGGCTCCTTACCCTCTTCTACAAGTTTTTGTGTAGCAGGCGGAAGCTTACCTTTTCTCTTTGCTACTTCATAGGCTGCACTCACTGTCGCAGCAGCAACTGCAGCATTCTCAAATCCAATATGGATCCAGCTCACATCCCAACTTGTTTTTGGATAAACCGCTGTACAAACCTCCAAACATCCCGTAGCAGTGGCTACAATGACAGGATCATCAGTAGCATTGAGAACTTCTCGCACGATAATATTGTGTGCACAACCCGGACACATAAGGTTTGCACCCTCAAATCTATCATTGGAGAGTGAAAACTCTTTTAAGTTCTTAATCTTTTTTACCATAACTTCCCCCTCTTAATAAAACGATAGCTTTGGACCTCTTAGTCCTAAGAACTGCTGCAACGGCACCACAGCTTCACCCGCTTTTGCACACTTGTCAAGCTCCTCATACACCTCTTTAAGCATCGTAATAGTAGTATCTCGTCCACCAAGACCATAGATATAATTCAAAATAACCGGACTCTTACCTCGAGCCAAAAGTGCAGCACTGATCTCATTAAAGAGCATTCCAAAAGTTCCACCCGGAGCACTGCGATCCATTGCAGCAACTGCTTTGACATTGCCTAAAGCTTTGGCTACCTCATCAAACGGAAATGGGCGAAGCACTCTAAGACTCACTACTCCGGCTTTAATCCCTTGCTCTCGCATCTGATCTGCAGCAATCTGGGCACTCTCTACTGTTGTACCCAACGCAAAAATTGCTACATCTGCATCATCCATTTTATAAGTATAAACAAGATCATACTCTCTGCCCGTACGATCTTTAAACTCTGCAAAAACCTCTTTAATCACTTTCACAGAATTCATCAAATCGTTGTGCTGGCGTGCTTTATGCTCAAAATGCCAATCTTCTTCAGTCTGCACCCCGTGCGTAACCGGATTTGCCACATCAAGCATAGTATTGACAGCTTTATACTCTCCCACAAACTCTGCAGCTTCTTCATCTTGAAGTGGTCGTACATTTTGTGCGGTATGGGAGCAGATAAATCCATCTTGATGTACCATTACAGGGAGTCTCACATTAAGATCTTCACCGATTCTAAAAGCCATTAATGTCAAATCGTAGGCCTCTTGAGGGTTGTAGCTACATAGATTGATCCAACCAGCATCGCGCCCAAGATACATATCGGAGTGATCCCCATTAACATTAAGAGGCGCTGCCAAGGCTCTATTGACCACTGTCAAAACAATCGGAAGCCTCATACCACTTGCCTGATAGAGTACCTCTACCATCAGTGCAAAACCTTGGCTACTTGTGGCAGTAGCAGCTCTTACCCCCGCAGCACTTGCAGCCACACATCCACTCATTGCAGAGTGCTCAGACTCCACCATAATAAATTCACCATCTACATACCCATCTGCCAAAAACTTGGAGTAGTTTTGCACAATCGGTGTAGAAGGTGTAATAGGATATGCTGCTACAATATCGATATTTGCCTGTCTCAGGGCATGAGCAGCAGCCATATTCCCATCCCAAACCTCTACTTCATTAAGCTCATACTTTTTTGCCATCCTCTATCCTTTACTTCTTCTCTTCTTTTTTAGGCCACATAGCAAGGGCTTGCGCGTTGTCAGTATGCTCAGGGAACATCAAAAGCGATTTTGGATTGGTTGGACACACCTCTACACAAATACCACACCCTTTGCAATGCTCATAAATAACCCCTATCATCTTCTTATCACGACTCAAAATAGACATATCTGGGCAAAATACCCAGCAAAATTGACAGTCGATACAGAGATCTCTATTGTATACAGGCTTTTCTACCCGCCAATCTCCTACCTGCCACTCGTGAGAGTTTGTAGGTGCATAGGGGCGCTCCTCCATTGGCACCTCTACTACATCTTCTACCGGCTCAGTAAATGAAAAAAGCGCAGCTCCCGGTATCAGCTCATCCCATCCTAAATCTTTAATCTCATTAACATCTTTTATCTCTTTTAGATCTTTTGCCATCGCTTATCCTTTATTGCACTTCATTGTAAGCACGCTCAATTGCTGCCATATTCGCATCAATGATCTTTTGTGGAAATTTTGCCAAAACCTTTTTCATAGCATTTTGGAAATAGTCTAAATCAAACATACCAGAGACTTTCATCAAAGCTCCAAGCATAGGAGTATTGGGGATTGCCCTACCAATAGTGTCAAGAGAGATTTGCATACAATCTACTACATACACCTCTTTACCCTCAAGTTTTGGCTGTGATTTTATAAGCTCCTCTTTGGAAAGGTGGGTTGTGATGATATATTTGGTATTTTCCTTCTCATTTGCCGTAATATCTGCAGTATATGTAAGACCCGGATCAATGACAAGCACATAGTCTGGTCGCATAAACTTTTCGTGATTGAGGATTGGCTTCTCATCCACTCTATTATAAGCAGTCATTGCTGCACCTCTTTTTGCAGAGCCATAAAATGCAAATGCCTGCACATATTTCCCTGTATTGGCTACCACATCTGCAAGACCTTTTGCTCCTGTTACAGCTCCTTGGCCTGCCCGACTATGCCATCGTATCTCTAACATATCCGCTCCTATCGCTAATTTGATAGTGAACTACTCCTGCTCTTTTACAGAAGTTTCCTGCTTTTTTGGTAGATTACTTGCATACTCTCTCTACCTTTGCAGGCATAAAATCGGATCGTTCCCACCCTACTCTTTGCGCATATTTCGCATTTTACTCTTGAATGCTTGCATATATTGTAGCATATTTACTACACTCTCCCCGCCCTAAATAATGGAAACTTTGACGGACATTGCCAAATTGTAATCAACGACTTCTTAAATGTATATTAGAAATATTTATCTCAAAATAAAATGAAATTTCTTTTAGTTAAAAAGTAACATCTTTTATGGTTTGATCCAATCTATCTCATTATGCATAATGCCAACAATAGAAGGTGTAACATTTTTTATTGCTCTATTTACTGCAGTAATAGAGTTTGGAATATACAAAAATATATAGGGAATATCGTGTGCAATGATGGCAAAAATCTTTTTATAGTAAGCAGAAAGTTTTGCCCTATCTATTGTGCTTTCAGCTTTTTCTATTAATCTATCCACCTCTTTATTTTTGTAGTTTACTAAATTAAACCCTCCAAGTTTTGCCTCTTTACTATGCCAAATAGAGTAAGCATCCGGTGTAAGCCCCAAAGCCCATCCCAAAAGAACTGTTTCAAACTTTCTAGGCGTTACTACCGTATTCAAAAAGGCTTGCCACTCCATCGCTTTGATCCTTACTTTAACTCCAATTTTACCCAGTTGGTACTGGATAATCTGGGCTGCATACATTCTAATGGAGTTATTGGAGTTGGTAGCGATCTCAAAATGCAAAGGATGCTCCTTTGTATAGCCTGCTTCAGCTAAAAGCTTTTTGGCTCTAGCAAGATCCGGTTTTGGTGGTTTAATCTTCTCATTAAAAGCAAAAGTACCTGGCATAAAAGGACCTGTACAGATTTTGGCATGGGAGAAAAAGAGAATATCAATCATCTGCTGCCGATCTATAGCTAGGCTAATTGCTTCTCTTACTCTTTTATCCTGAAATTTTTTAAGCCTAAGATTAAATCCCAAATAGGTATAACCATGGCTTGGCTGCTCGTAAATATTGTAAAAGGAGCGAAAATCCTTATCAATTTGTCTCTCATACTGCAAAGGGCTAAGTCCCCCAACATCAAGCTTTTTGGATTTTAACATCAAAAATTGCGTAGCAGGATCGGGTAAAAAGTGATAAACAATTTTTTGGATATAGGGTTTATGCTCAAAGTAGTGCTCATTTGCCTCTAAAACAATATCTTTTGACACTTCAAAACCTCTAAGTTTATAAGGACCCGTCCCTATTGGATGCTGATTAAAACTACTTGTCATTACATCTTTCTCTTTTTGCAAAATATGCTTTGGTACTATCCCCATCATCCAGACTTGTAAAGCTTTAAAATAGGGTTTTTTATAGTAGATTTTTAGATGAAGAGGATCTATAACCTTTACATCTTTTACATAGCGAAACTCATTAGCATAAGGAGTAAAGATCTTCTTTGAAGTTGCAAGTTTGTAGGTAAAGAGCACATCACTAGCACTAAACTTCTTGCCATCATGCCAATAGATGTTATTTTTTAGAGTTATATAGAGGGTTGTTTCGTTTAAAAATTTCCAGCTTTTTGCTAAATCGCCCACAATATTGCCATCTTTATCATACTTAAATAATCCATTAAAAACCCATGAAGCGATCTGGGCACTTGCACTATCTGTAGCCAAAAGGGGATTGACTCTACTCGGAGCTGCTCCTAAAGCCAAATGAAGCATAGAAGCATGCAGTGATATAAAAATACAAAGACTTAATACTACCTTTTTCATATAGCATTTTCCTAAAAAATCTTTAATAGAATCATAACAATTTTTTGATAAACTTCTGCTATATAAAGGAGGAGAGTTGAAAATTTTGCTCATAGAAGATGATAAACTTCTAGCCCAAAGCCTCAAAGATTTCTTGGAGTTAGAAGGTTTTGAAGTAGATGTAGGATATAGCGGGCAAGATGCCTTAGATCTCACTTTTGACAATAGCTATGATCTCTATCTTTTTGATATTAACCTTTCTGGTGAGAATGGCTTACAAATTATTAAAGAGCTTAAAGAGGCAGAAGATGAAACGCCTGTTATTTTTATTACTGCTCTTACTACCCTTGATACCATCTCTGAAGCCTTTAAACTAGGAGCAGTAGATTATATTAAAAAGCCTTTTCACCCCCAAGAGCTTATTATTCGTATCAAATCCAAATTTGAGCAGGAGAAGCAGCCTAAAGGGGGATTATCATACAACAATATTGTACTCGATCCAAAAAATAGTGTTATAGTAGTAGATGGACAGCCAGAGCCAATAGGAGAGGTTCAATTCAATATTTTAAAAACATTTATCGAAAATAGAAATAAAATTGTACCAAAAGAGCAACTTCTTAACCATCTTCATCACCCTTCGGATGTAGCCTTACGGGTTACTATCAATAAACTAAAAAACCGTTATAATCTTCCTATTAGAAACATTCGCTCCAAAGGCTATATTCTTGAATAGAAGCGAAAAAGAGTCGCTTTTAAAAAATTTTATTCTATTTTTTATTCTCTTAGAGATTTTATTAAGTATTATTTTTATCTTCTTCTATTTGGATAAAAAAAAGGATGCTAAAGAGCTTCTTCTTAATCGGATGCACATTTGCAGCTATACTCTTAAATGTAAAGAGTTTAACTATGACTTTACCCCAAAAAATAGAGAGCTCCTTGTAAATAAGCTATACGAAAATGAGCAAGAGCTCTACTCTTTCTATCCCATTCCACGCTCTAAAAAGTATCTTCTTAAAATCAGTTATACTCAAAAAGATTTTCAAGAGGATCTGCATGCTCTTCAAGGTAAAGTTATCTCAATGTTTATATTTGCATCCCTTATTATTATGGGAATCTCCTTTATCCTTACTCTTTATACTCTTAAACCTATTAGAGAAGCTTTGCGTATTAATCAGGAGTTTATCAAAGATATTTTGCACGATTTCAATACCCCTATATCTGCTATGATGATAAATCTGGTTATGCTTAAAAAGGGATGCCAAAGCCCTTTTATTGATAGAATTGAGCAAAGTCTTAACACTATTGTCTCTTTACAAGAAAACCTTAAATTATTTTTAAAAAATATTAAAACGGAAAAGGAGAGGGTAGATTGTAACAAACTAATTAAAGAGAGGCTTTCTTGCTTTCAAAGTCTCTATCCGGAGCTCCATTTTGAGCTTATTGAAAAAACAAAACTCTCTATAGAGACCCAAAAAGAGCTTTTTACGCGTATTATTGATAACATTCTCTCTAATGCCTGTAAATATAATAAACCAAAAGGATTTGTCAAAGTTATTATCAATTATAACCATATCGTTATAGAAGATAGCGGTAAAGGGATTAAAAATAGCAAAAAAGTATTTGATCGATTTTATAAAGAGAGTGATAGAGGCATAGGTATCGGTTTAAGTATTGTAAAAAAGCTTTGTGACGAGCTTGATATTAAAATTACAATTGAGAGTGAAGAGGGGAAGGGAACAAAAGTGCACCTTTTCTTCACTCACATTTAATTCCAAGTAATTCCAACTTTGGACAAATGATTTCTAACTCCTTTTTTGCCCTCTTCTCTTTAAGATAGTGTGTGCAGTTTTGCTCACTCCTTTTAAGATAAAATGGATCAATATAGATTCCCAACTCCTCACACTCAATAGCAATACCCGGAAATTTACGATCTTTAAACTTTGGTAAAAGGATCGTAAGATTAATATCTTTCGCCTCGTGCACTGGTACAAAAATATATGCCTTTTTGATTACCTCCCCATCATTATAGATAGTAAACACTACTTCATCACTTTTATTGTAATCATCTTTTGTACCAATAAGTTTAGTATTGATCGTTACAAGAGCACACCTATCTTTAAACAAAATACCATCAACAACAAAATGATTACTAGGCTCTGTTGAGAGCTTTGCACCAAATAGTGTAAGTCCAATAAGTCCTATTATTACTACTAACCGTCTCATACATCTATTATATCACAAACTATTTACCGGCTCAAAACTCTTTCCATCTGCCCTCCATGCAAAAATTCCTCCTGCCAAGTGCATAGCATTGCTATAGCCCATCTGATTAGCTAAAAAATTTCCTACCGTAGCGGTTCTACTGCCTGTACGACATATAAGAATAAAAGGGCTCTCTTTGGTGGGCACAAGCTTTTGAAATTCATTCATAAATTTTTCTATATTGTAGTTGCCATAGTCATCAAAAAAGGTCAATAGATGTGAGCCGGGCACAACTCCTGTCTGTTGCCACTCCATAGGTGTACGAATATCAATAAGTACGGCACCCTGCTTTTGTAACTCTTCTAACTCTTTGGGAGTAATATCTTTGAGCATAAAAGTTCCTTTATTAAGGGATCGAAGTAGTCGGCAAAGCCGACTGGGAAATTAACGTTTAGAAAATTGAGGAGATCGGCGAGCTTTATGTTTTCCGTATTTTTTACGCTCAACTACTCTAGCATCTCTTGTAAGAAGTCCGTGAGGTTTGAGAACTTGGCGTAAACTCTCATCCATTTCACAAAGTGCTTTTGAAATACCATGCTTTAAGGCATCTGCCTGAGCAGCATAGCCACCACCCAATGTTTTGGCAACAATATCTACACTCTCTTCCATTTTTGTCAATACAAGTGGAAGTCTTACACGAAGTTTTAATGCTTCGTGACCACCCAACCACTCATCAAGACTCATTCCATTGACAATAATTCTTCCGCTTCCTCTGCTTAGCCATACTTTTGCTGCAGCAGTCTTTCTCTTTCCCGTTGCATAAAATCTACTCATTTTAGTTTCCCTTTACTTGTGCTGTATGAGGATGCTCGCTACCCGGATATACTTTGAGCTTCTTAAGCATTGCACGTCCAAGTTTTGTTTTTGGGAGCATACCACGCGTTGCGAGTTTAAAAAGTTTTTCAGGATTTTTATCACGCAAAGTTGCCAATGTCTCACTTTTGACACCACCAAAATATCCTGTATGCCTATGGTACTCTTTTGTCTCTTTGCTACCTGTGACTTTCACTTTCGCAGCATTAATAACCACTACATAATCACCACAATCTACATGGGGCGTATAGTAAGGCTTATGCTTTCCTCGAAGAAGTGTTGCAATCTCTGTGATTACTCTACCAAATGTTTTGCCTTCTGCATCAATGACATGCCACTGACGCTCAACTTCATTTGGTTTGATCATTTTTGTAAATTTCATCGTACCTAACCCTTTTACAGTTTTGATGAGTGAGATTGTACTTATCTTTTACTTAATTTTTACTTAATTTTAGCTATTTTTAAGTTTCATAGGATGAAGTGTTGAGAGTTTGTATTTCTCATAGACAGTGAGTTTGTCTTTATCAATTTTTAGCAATATATTCCACCTACCCTTTAGAGGCAATTTCGTATGGGCTACATATTTGCCGTCTTTATAGATAGCTTTAACTTTTATATCATATTTATTAGTATCTGGTCGTGTAAACAAAACACTAACTTGCATCCCTTCTACAGGTTTTCCATCTTTTTTGGACACAATTTTAAATGCAAAAGTAGCATTGGGATAATCAAGCTTATTGGTAAGAGGAATAATGCTATACTCTTTTAAGAAAGTCTGTTTCATCTTCATTATGTCATAAATCTTTTTGTCAACCTCTTGGTAACTCATCATATAGCTATCATCTAGCTCCACAGGATTATCAATAGCTGTCTTTACCGTCCAGATTCCTAAAGCTATTGCAAAAAAAACAAGAGCAATAATAAAATGGGGCCAGTAGTTCCTATTCATTTTTTTATATATCTCCTATACACAAAGTTAGCAAAGATAAGGGCTATAATAGAGTAAAAGAGGATCCGAAGCCAATAGTAGATATTTCTATTGGTATTACCTAAAGCACTTTGAAGTTTTAAACCATAGCTTCTAGCCACCTGCTCAGCAATTTCTGAATATCCATTTAAAATTGCAGCTTCAATTGCAGCCTGCTGATTTTTAAAATGAGCTGTCAAAATAGGGATAATTGTCCCTTTCCAAGGATAAGGACTTAAAATCTGCTCCTTGTCAAACCGTTTTGCTACATCTTCGGAGCTATAAATATCTACTTTATGATCTTGGACACTAAGAGTCAAAAGTATAAAAGGAGGGCGCAGTTGCTGGGCTAATCTCTTCTCAAAATCAGCAATTTTTTTCGTATCCATCTTTCTAACAGCTACTACATAGAGCTTTACACCCGTCTTTTGATAGAGCTCATTGCCAATCTCTTCTATTTTATTAATGGTTTTTTGCGGTAAGATTGCATCATTTTTAAGAATGAAGTTTTCAGCAGCTATAAGAGAAGTTATAAAAAGAAAAAGGGCCAAAGCCCTTCTCAAAGCGAGGCTACCCATTAGCCAACAAACGCGTGATGAGGAGTTGTAACTGCCCACAATGTAATAATTGCCATCCCTAACAGCATAAAACCAATTATTGCTTCTAATTTATCTACCATAGCCTACTCCTATTTTGTAAACTGATATTTATGAAGAGTATCTCCTGCTACTGGCTCTCCATGTACAACAATATGTTTCTCATTCTCAAGATGCGGACCAAATTTTTTAATGCCCAATGGATCTTTCACTTCATATGATTGCTGGGCAGTTGTTGCTTGTACTTGAATGGCATTGGTACTTAAAAAGGCTAATATACCCAATAACAACGCAACAGCTATAAAATAGCCAGTAAGTCCATGTAAAGCCCATATACTTCTATTTTCCATTTTACGCTCCTTCACTTAATGAGCGGATATAAGTAGCAACCGCTTTTTCTTGTACCGGAGTCAATCTACCTTTGAATGATGGCATTGTACCTATAATACCTTTTTTACCATGCTCTAGTACTTTTGCAATGATAGTGTCATCATACTCTCTAAGATTTGGAGCCATACCATTCATACCTTTGCCATCTGGCCCATGACAGCTGGCACAAGTACTTTGATAAAGTTCAGCACCTTTATCATTACCCTTAAACCCGTTAGCCACATATTCTGCGACTGCTTCAGCATCTGCACCACTTAATAGTCCTGGAGGCATCATTCCAAGCTGATAACCAAACTGTCCAT
>WGAX01000045.1 GCA_015494595.1 Nitratiruptor sp. | reverse complement strand
TGGAATTTATTTAGATGTTTGCTATAAAGTTTGTAGTAGCGTTTGTGCAACGCTATGCAGTGATTGTAGATAATTCCTGCAATATCGATAGTTTTGTCAATATGCTTCAATCTCTTTGTATGATAGAGCTTATATTTGTAGGTGCGTATTACTTTATACTTCATATTCGTATTATAGCTTAATACCACAATAAAAAGAGTTTCAAGGGGACAAATCCCCTCTCAACTCTTTATCGCTTTAATCCGCTGAGCTAAAGCTCGAGGCTTTACGGTGTTTTTTTTGGTAAAATAAAATATGAGGAAATTTTTTTTCATCCTATTTTTTTTATCGGCTTTACTTTTTGGAGAGAGTAGTGATCAAAATAGAGGCTCCTTTGATATTGATAAAGAGATTGACAAGATTATGCAAGCGCCTCTCAAAAAGAGGCGCATTTTAATGAATCAGCTTAAAAGAAAGATATTTCAGCTCAATATTGAGATACAATCTTCTCATCTTATAAATCTGCAACATCTTCTTAATAGACAATTTAAGCATAGAGGATTGCGATGAAAAAAGTGTTGATGGTTTGCTTTTGTGTAGTAGCTATTGTGGCCAATGAGTATAATGATGACGATTTAGATGGGGTACCTAATAACCTTGATCGCTGTCCTCATACGCCATTTAGTGATATTGTAGATGAGTATGGATGCAGTATAGAGAGATTAATACGACCAAAAAAGTATGATATATATTTTGAGTATCTCTATGTTAAAGACAGAACAAAGCAGACATTTAAGGAGCACGATTACATATTAAGTGCCACTTTCTATCATAAAAATTTTGATCTAAGTATTAATGGAAACTATTTTCATAATAGTAGTAAAGAGGGATTTTCAGACACGAATATAAAATTTGAATATCGCTTTACCCCAACGCCTATGTGGGATCTCTATGCAGGTGTGGGAGTTGATCTGCCTACATATAATCGTAATGGTAACTTCTTTGATTATGATCTTTATCTGGATAATGAGTACTATTATAACGGAATCAAGTTTTTGTTTGGAGGATACTACTCTTTTACGCGAGATAAACATCATACAAAGCGTTTACATAATCCATTGGGAGTATATGTAGGTATTGAGAGTTACTATAAAAATTACTCTTTTGATATAGCTTTTTTGCATATGAAAAGTAAGTTTCAAACCCATAGTAATATTTTATATGGAAAAGTAGAAAGGGGCATAAAAAGAGGCTACTACATATATGCTTCGCTTTCTAAAGGATTGAATGAAAGGGCAATAGATACCATTATAAGCATTGGATTTGGTAGAAGATATTAGTAACTTTTGCTTAACACTCCTATAACTTCTAGTTAACGCCTTTTTTGGAATAATTTTGGCAACAAAAATATCACCCAAAAGGAGAGTGAATGAAGAGAGGATTGTTAGTAAGTTTCATTGCTGCATCTGTTTTAAGTATGGCGCAAGCCAATGGATTTGAGAGAGTGAATACAGGTTGGATGAGTGGAGGTATGCCAGAGGTTGAAGAGCATATGGCAGATGTAAGCCAAAAAAAAGAGAATATGGAAAAGAAAGAGCAAGAGCTCACTCAACAACTTTCAGAAGCTAAAGAGAAAGTAGGGCAACCAAAAGAGCCAACACCGCAGCCATCACAAATGCAAAAAGGTGTTGGTTTGGGTATGACAGAAGGAGTGATGGAGCATCAAAATGAAGCTGGCAGTAGTGAGCAGCTTGGTAATATGCAAGAAGAGATCCAAAACGAGATCAATGGAGGCAAAGAGAGTCATCTTGGCGATATGCAAAAGGAGATCCAAGAAAATATAGAGCAACATCAAAATGAGCAGATGAGCAATTTGCAAAAAGAGATTCAAGATGGAGTAAGCGGCGGAAAAGGGAGCCATCTTGGTAATATGCAAAGTGAAATTGAAAATGGATTAGGGCAAGGAAAGCAAGAGCATCTTGGTGATATGCAAAAAGAGATGCAAGAGAATATGGAAGATGCTCTTAATGAAGGGCATAAGAAAGGAGAGGAAAAAAAACCTCATCTCTCTTTGGTTGATTTAGTAGAAGATAAAGGGGATATGGGTAAAATGTCTCCTTTGCCAGAGGATGTAAAAGAGTTACTCCATGAGGTAAAAAAAGCAGCAAAACTTTATAAAAAAGAGGAGCTATTTAAAGAGTTTAATATTAGCGATGTAGCAGATTTGCAACAACCTCAAATAAAAGAGCAAATTCAAGAGTTGATAGAAGAGGCCAAAAAAGAGCGAATGCAAGAGATTAGTCAAGAGTTGCTTCAAAAAAGAGCAGCAAAAATCGCTGGAGAGTTTGCTAAATTTGGTCCAGGGCAGTATGATTGGGTATTTGTGACAAAGAGCGGTGATGTGTATAAATTGGTTGGTGTAACAGAGAGTGGCAATTTTGATTATAAAAAGCTTTCCGGTGTAAAAGGTATTATTGATAAAAATGGTCAAGTAAAAATTGTAGCTTCACAGATTACAAACGATATTGAAGCACAAATTGCCAATAAAGAGTTTAAAGGTTATCCTTTTGCAAATTATAATGATCCTAATGAGAATGGTTTTGATTGGGTAGTTGTAACAGGAAATAAGGTATTTAAATTGGAGGGGTTTGATCCAGATAGTAAAAGTTTTGTTTATACCCCTGCACCAGGTGTAATAGCAAGACCTCAAGGCGATGAAGTAGAGCTTCTTCCAGGGCAATAGGGTTATCTCCCTTTTGCCAACTCCTCTATAAACTCCTCTAGTTTTTGCCAAGTCTCTTGAAATTCCAATATATTTGCGTGAGTTGCCTCTTTAATTGTATAGATTTTTTGCAAATGTTTGATGCATTTTATGAGTTTATTGGTAGTAGCTGGGGGTGTGGTGGTATCGTTTTGGGCTAATAGAATATAGACTTTGGCATCACTTTTTTGGATAAATTGGCAAGTTGGAAAGGGATGCCTAAGAAAGAGTCTGACAGGACAAAAAGGGTATTTGAGTTTAGCTAAATGGGTAATAGAGTGAAAAGGGGTGATGAGAATAACTCCTTTGACACTGTAGCGTGAGGCTATAAAGCTAGCAACTGCACTTCCTAAACTTCTGCCAATGATAATGTTTTTTTTGCTTTTAAACTTCTCAAAAACTATTTGTGCTGCTTTGAAAATTGCTTTTTGGGAAGGTTTGCCTTTGGAGTTGGCATATCCTGGATAGTTAAGGGTTACGCTGTTATAAGGGAAAGTAGCAAGATTATTGAGAGCTTGGAGGGCATTATTCGCATTGCCTCCAAAATAGAAAATTGTAATATCGCTATGTTTATTAACTCTGCCAACTTCCAAGCCTTCAAGATAGCTAACTTTGATTTGAGGCTTTAGTTTTACCTCTTTAGGAGCAAGATCTGGGCGGAAAATGATTTTTTCTTGAAAAAGAAAAAGATATAAGCAAAAAAGCAGATATATTCCGGCTAGTGCAAAAATTATCCACTTCATGATAACCTATGTTTATAATCACAGTAATCAAATCTTCTTACAATCTCAAAATCTCCATCTTTTCTTATCAGCGCCAAAGATGGCAGACGAATGCCGTTGAATGTAGTGTTTTTGACAAAGGTGTAGTGGATCATATCCTCAAAGATGATCTTTTGTCCAATCTGCAAAGGCTCATCAAAGCTGTAATCTCCTATAATATCGCCAGCTAGGCAGCTATTGCCCCCAAAGCGGTAGGTATAGCGCTTTTGATGAGGTTGGCCAGCCCCCCTAACTTCTGGGCGATAAGGCATAGCAAGGACATCTGGCATATGTGCCTCTGCCGAGGTATCAAGGATTGCAATATCGATACCATTATGTACAATATCTACTACAGAAGCTACCAGTACGCCCGTTTGCCACCCCACCGCTTCGCCAGGCTCAAGATAGATCTGGACATCATACTTTTGTTTAAAATCTTGAATGAGCTCGACTAAAAGCTCTCTATCGTAATCCTCTTTAGTGATATGGTGTCCTCCACCAAAGTTGAGCCATTTGCATCTTGGCAAAAATTCGCCAAATTTCTCTTCCACTGTCTCTAAAACCCCAGCTAAAGACTCGGCACTCTCTTCGCAAAGGGCGTGAAAATGCAGCCCCTCAATTGCATCATCCCAGTAAAAGTTTGCTCTTGTTACGCCAAGTCTGCTCATAGGAGCGCAAGGGTTGTAGAGATCCACAGGTGCTGCGGAAAACTCCGGATTGATACGCACGCCTAAAGAGATCTTTGGATTGGTTGCTTTGGCGATTGTTTTATATTTTTGCAGTTGTGCCATAGAGTTAAATACTAAATGATTGCTCATTTTAGCAATTGGCTCAATCTCATCATCTTTAAAAGCTGGTGAGTAGGTATGCACCTCTTTTCTAAGCTCCTCAAAGGCTAGCTTACACTCCCACAGTCCACTGGCAGTTGCACCTGCTAGATACTTTTTAATTAACCCAAAGGTGCTCCACATCGCAAAGCCCTTAAGAGCCAAAATCACCTTTGCCCCACTTTGCTTTTGCACGCTATCTAGG
>WGAX01000044.1 GCA_015494595.1 Nitratiruptor sp. | reverse complement strand
TTGGCACACCTATATCTTTAAACATCATAATAGCTCTGCTTACATCATCTGCTGCTACCATTTGAGGTGTTGTAACGAGCACACCAGCACTAAGAGGCAACTCTTGCGCCATTGTAAGCTGAATATCGCCAGTGCCAGGAGGCATATCAATCACCAAAAAGTCAAGCTCTCCCCAATCCACATCCTCTAAAAACTGAATAAGCGCACTCACCGCTACGCTGCTGCGCCATACTAAAGGGGTATCAGGAGTAGGAGTTGTCAATCCTACGCTCATAATCTTGATGCCAAAGTTTTGGCTTGGAATTATTTTGTCATTATCTCCCCAGCGAAGCTTTTCGTGCTCCACCCCAACCATTCTTGGAATATCTGGCCCATACACATCTGCATCGAGAAGCCCTACTTTGTAGCCCATCTGCGCAAGAGCAATAGAGAGGTTGGTGCTTACAGTGCTTTTGCCTACGCCCCCTTTGCCGCTGGTAACTGCTATCACATTTTTGGCATAGGGAGCTCGGTTGTTGGGGTTTGCAGTGGAGCCGTAATGGATACTTTTTTTGGGCTGTGCTTTAAGCTTGACCTCTACGTCATACTCTTTAAATAGATCCTTGATGGCTCCCTCGATAATGGGAAAAGCCTCTTGATTGGCGATATTGAGCGTAATGGTGATGCGATTACCCTTTTTTGTAATATCATCAACTGTGCGCAGTTCCACTATATTTTTATCAAGCCCTGGATATTGAATAGCTTGCAGCCTCTTTAAAATTTCTCTATCCATCTCTTCCTCACTCATAAGGATTTGTGCGCAGGCGCTGCTGTAAAAGCAGCTGTGTGCTTCTGGTTTTTTGGATGTAGGTTTGGATAATGGAGGCAGATTGTGGGAAGCGCTGCAAAAGAAGCTGATAGGTTTGTAAGCGATCATTTAGCAGCTTTGTGAGCCTTTGTGCAAGCTCTGGCAGTTTATTATGCTCGCTTGCTTGCTGTAACAGCTTTTTTAGCATCTTCTCTCTATCTGCCAAATCGATCTCTAAACCAATATCGCGCCCCACCTCTTGCAGCTCAAAATTGGTAATGTAGCTACCATTGTAATGCAAAGCCAATAACTGCTTTTCTAACAGTGAAAAACCCTCTCTCATCCTATCTCCTCTAGTCGTAGTTGTGCTGCTTTGCTTACATCTTTATCTGGATCACTTGCTAGTTTTTGCAGGATCTCTGTTGAAGTTGCTGGATT
This sequence comes from Nitratiruptor sp., assembly GCA_015494595.1. Classification (GTDB taxonomy): domain Bacteria; phylum Campylobacterota; class Campylobacteria; order Campylobacterales; family Nitratiruptoraceae; genus Nitratiruptor. The sequence goes on along the minus strand of WGAX01000044.1, from coordinate 895 downwards.
TTCTGCTACTCGTAGGCGCACTAGCTTATCGCTATCGTCTGCTAATTTTTCTAATAGGTCTAATGGGGCGTTTGGGTTGCCGCTAATGCCATCTCTGACAATTTTTTCATCTTCAAAAAGGGTGTATAAAATATGTTGGGGAGTATTTGGATTGGTGGCGACAAGTGCGCGCACAAGATTGACTTTGTCATTTGCAAGCTTTTGCAAAATCTCTACAGGAGTGTGGGGGTTTTTGGCTACCGCCCATCGGCTTCCCATATCCTCTACTTGGCTAAGAGCAATAAGCAGTCTTGTCATTATGGGGCTTTTACCTTTTTGGCGATCATAGACACTGGTTCTTAGGCTCAAATTCATAGCTACCATGCCAACTACTTCCGTATCATCTTTGAAGGTTTCAAAAATCTCTTCCACTTTTTCTAAAGGAAGCTCTTTATTATCCAAAAGCTCTAACGCTTCATTTCGATCCATCGCCCATCCTTTTTGTAAAATAGTAGCAAAAATTTTAAATCAATTTTATTTTGGTATCAAATCAAATATTCTGAATAATTTGCAAAAAGTGTTGCTATCTTATCCTTTTTTATTTAAAAGTAGGGCAAATCGTAAAAAACGCAAATCTGTTAAGGATGCATTAAGTGCATCTATTGTTATAATCAACTGAATGCATCTTACTCCCTAAAATAGGGTATAAGTGCGTATGATTTTATTCATAAGGAGAGGTAATGAAGAGGTTGTTGCACGCCTTATTGGTGCTGGCGATGATGGCTGGCGTCTCTTTTGCAGATAAACTTACCATTAGTGCAAAAGAGGCTTATAAACTCATTGGCAAACCGGGAGTAATGTTTGTAAGTGGTGACAGTGAAACGGCGTATGAGAATGGGCATATCAGAGGCTCAGT
>WGAX01000043.1 GCA_015494595.1 Nitratiruptor sp. | reverse complement strand
GAGGTATCAAAGTAGACATCGCCATTGGGGATTTTGTAGGCACAATCTTTTTCTAAGAGTTTTTCGATCATTGCAATCATTGCATCGATATTTTCTGTCGCCTTTGGCTCGATATCAGCTCTTTGTACGCCTAAGGCATCCATATCCTCCATGTAGCGCTGGATGTAGTACTCGGTTATCTCTTTGAGACTTTTGCCGCTCTCTTGCATCTTTTTAATGATCTTATCATCAATATCAGTAAAGTTTTTCATAAAAAGCACATCATAGCCTAACGCTTTGAGGGTTCGGCGCAAAATATCAAAGGCAATGGCACTTCTAGCGTGTCCCAAGTGGGCATCATCATAGACTGTTGGCCCGCACACATAGATACGCACCTTTTTATCTTTAATGGGCTTAAACTCTACTTTCTCTTTGGCTCTGCTATCAAAAATTCTCATCAATCCTCCAAAAATCTTTTGTTAGTGCAATTATAGCTATTTCTAAGCAGGCTGCCAAAATGGTATAGATAATTTTTCTATTAACAATGAAGGCTTTAAACTTTGCTATTCCAAAGGCTCTGATATTGAGCCAAAAGAGCACAAAGCCAGCCAGACTCGAAGCTAGTGCTAATCCTGCTGCTTGCAGTGGATAGATAAACAGTAGTGAAAAGATAATATTGGTAAGCAAAGAAAAGGTTGCAATTTTCGCAGCTCTTTTTTGGTTGTGGGTGGCGTAGAGCCACAAAGAAAAGAGCTTTGCCAAGCCATAGGGCAAGAGTCCAATCATATACATCTGCAACACTTTGGCAGTGGCTAGTGTGTCAGCTCTTGTAAAAGAGCCCCTCTCAAACAAAAGCCAAATAATCTCCTTGCTTAGCATAATCCCGCCAATTGTAGCAAAGAGCAACATAGCAAAGAGAAAATGAAAGCTTCTTTGTAGATACTCTGTAGCCTCACTTTCATCTCTTCTTTGCAACGCTTTTGCGATGGATGGAAAAAGGGCAGTGGCTGTGGCGATAGCAAAAAGAGCTAGAGGAAGCTGCAAGATACGATTGGCATAGTAGAGATAGCTAATAGAGCCAGCTGCTAAAAAGGAAGCTAGCCAGGTATCCAAAAAGGCGCTAATTTGCGCAGTGGAGTTACCCCAGATAGCTGGCAGGAAGTTGTGGTAGAAGTGTTTTAGCTCCTTTTGGATTTTATCCTTTTTTGCCAAAAGGCCCATAAGAAGTGCTCGTAAAAGGCGCTTTTTGTGGATCATATATAGATGCAGCTCAAACTGCAAAATCCCGCCAATGACTACTGCAATGCTAAGAGCTAAAACAATGCTCTTTTTATCAGCTTCTTTGTAGAGCAATAGGGCGGTAATGAGGGAGAGATTGAGCAGGGCTGTAGAAAAAGCGGTGGTGGCAAAGTGCTCTTTGTATTGCAGGAGTGCAGCCAAAAAAGTGGTGGCGAAGATAAATAGCAGATAGTAGAAATTTATCGCCACAAATGGGGCAGCCAAATCTATAGTCTTTTCATCAAAGCCCAAGGCTATAAGTTTGGTAAAAAAGTGGGGAAAGAGAGTGACAAGCAGTGAAAAGATAAGAATAATCGTAGCAAAGCGCATAAAAACCGCGGCGGCAAAGCGCATTTTGTGCCTGGAAGCTGTGAAAGAGGGCAGAAAGCTTTGCACGAAAGCGCCCTCTGCAAAGATTCTACGAAAAAGGTTTGGCAGTTTAAACGCCACGAAAAATATATCGCTATAGATGTTTGCTCCAAGAATTGAGGCGCTAAGCAGGTCTCGGATAAATCCTAAGATTCTAGAAAAGAGAATGCCAAAGGAGTTGGTAAAGATTTTTTTTAGCATCACTTCTCACTTAAAGCAAAAGCAAAGCCAAGTCCAATGCTAAGCATGAGGATTGTAAAGCTGTAAAGCACATTATAGCCAAAAAGTTTGAGAATAAATCCCCCTGGAATTGCAAAAAAGAGCCCAATAGCGCTGATATTGTTTTGCAACGCTATGTAGATGGGGCGTTTCTCCTCTGGGGAGATGGCAAAGAGCAGATTCATCGAAGCGATTCTAAAGCCATCAATTGCCATACCAAGCAAGAAAAAGCTAAGAAGATAGCCAGTTTTTGTCTTGCAAAGAAGCACTAGAATAAATGCGCTAATTGCTAGGATGAAAGAGGTGATCATAATTTTTTTGTAGTTTGGGGCAATCTTTTTCCAGATGATATTGCCAAGCATCGCTCCGCTCATCTGCACCACAATAAAGCCTCCAATCAGATAACCGCTTAAGTGAATATAGTGTTTTGCTTGCAGAATAATATAGGCAAAACTAAACAAAAAGGAGTAGCTAAGTAGTACAGTGATGATTTGTAGTTGCAGGCGCTTATCCTCTTTGAGTAGTCTAAAAGCGTTGATGAGAAAAGTTTTAAAATCTTTCTCTTTTGGCTGGAT
>WGAX01000042.1 GCA_015494595.1 Nitratiruptor sp. | reverse complement strand
TCATAGGCAAAAAATCTATGTTTTTTGCACCAGTTTGCGTTGGCGTGATTGGCTAGGTGCAGTGCAGCAATCTCGGCTTCCTCTTTTGTGGCATACTCTTTATCAAGCCATTGGGGATGAAGTTTCTCATCTTTTCTTGCACATCCACACATCTTATCCATTACAATCTTATACATCATATCCCTCCATAAATCTTTTTAAAGATAATTATAGCAGTAAAGGTTGAAGTGATAGTAAGGGTAACATTGAGCAAAATATTTAAACCAGCCTTTAAGTATAAGCCCTCTTGTAGCAGTAAAAGGGTTTCTAGGCTAAAGGTGGAGAAGGTAGTAAGTGCTCCTAAAAAGCCAGTAATGAGCATAGCTTTGAGGTTGGGATGAATTGTTTGGCTAAAATAGAGATACAAAAAGCCAATGAGAAAACTGCCAAGTACATTGACGCTGAGTGTACCAACAGGAAAAAAGGAGGAGGAGAGTTTTTGCACCCAAGTAGCTATGAGATACCTGCTAATTGCTCCAAAAAAGCCGCCAATACCTACTGCAAAAACTGTATTCATTGCTCAAACTTTGGATGTTTATAGAGTAGCACTTCTACATCTTGCAAGGTTACAAGGGCTTCTTGAAGCATCGGCTCAATCTGGTGCAAAAACTCTTTGATTTTCTCCTCTTTGTCGATAAACTCAATTACTAAAGGCAGTTTTTGGCTAAGACTCCATACATTAAAGGTATGCAGTTCACTATGGGCACCCATTCCAGCAATTGCTTTATAGACAGTTGCTCCTGCAAGGGAGTGCTCTTTTGCCTTTTGGATAATTGCTTGCCACAAGACTTTGGATTCAAATCTATCATCGCTATCGATATAGATGCTAAGTTTTTTTCTCTGCCCCAAATAGCGCTTCATTATTCCACCTCACAACTGATCTCAAAAATGGCTCTATTTACCTGCTCCATCTTTTTGCTAGCCTCTTTTTTGGCTCTCTCTTCACCCTTTTGCACAATCTCTTGGATTTCTTCATCTGTGATGGAAGCTCTTTTCTCACGCATTGGCTCTAAAACTTTTTCAATTGCACTCATGCACCACTTTTTACACTCCACACACCCAATACCAGCTGTGCGGCATCCCTCTTCTACCTTTTTGATTCTCTCTTCATCACTAAAGGCTTTGTGATATTCGTAAATAAGGCAAACTTCCGGATTACCTGGGTCTGTGCGCTTAACTCTTTGTGGATCAGTTTTTGCTCCTCTGAGTTTACTCCACACCTCATCTGGTGTATCACTCAGATAGATTGCATTATTGTAGCTTTTGCTCATCTTTCTGCCATCAAGTCCTAAGAGTCTTGGAGTTGGGCTTAGCAGCTCTTTTGGCTCAATAAAGATTTCGCAATTGAATAGATGATGAAATCTTCTTACAATCTCTCTTGCAATTTCAAGGTGTGGCTTTTGATCCTCTCCTATTGGCACAGCTTGGGCATCATAAAGGATTATATCTGCAGTTTGTAATACTGGGTATGTCAAAAAACCTGCAGTATGAATATCTTTGTTTTTGATTTGTGCCAGCTGATCTTTATAGGTTGGATTGCGCTCAAGCCAGCCAAGGGGAGTGATCATATTAAGCAGTACATAGAGCTCAGCGTGCTCTTTGATATGGCTTTGGATAAAGATGGTGCTTTTGTTTGGATCGATGCCAGCACAGAGCCAATCTTTTACCAGCTCAAAACTAAGAGCCTTGAGATTAAGTTTATCCTCATAACTTGTTGATAGTGCGTGCCAATCAGCTACAAAAAAGAAGCACTCATTCTCTTTTTGCAACTTTATCCAGTTTTGCAATACCCCTAAATAGTGTCCAAGATGGAGTTTCCCCGTAGGTCTCATTCCGCTTACTATTCTCATTCTTCTCCTTCCTCTTCTCTTTCACCCCGTTTTCTAGGTGATAAAATTATGGGTGTGCCTTCCAAATCAAAAAACTCTCTCAGTACATTTGCCAAGTAGCGTTTGTAGCTAAAGTGTAATCCCTCAGGCCTATTCATAATAAGGGCGATTTTAGGCGGTTTTGTATCATATTGGGTTGCATAGAGGATTTTGACGGGTTTGCCTTTGAATGCTGGGATTTGGTGGCGCATTTGTGCCTCTTTGATGATGCGGTTAAGCTGTGCAGTGGGCAGCCATTTGGTGTAGTTGGAAAAGACTTTAAGAATGAGACTAAAAAGTCTATCTACTCTTTTTCTGGTTTTGGCACTCAGCGTTATAATTGGGGCGTAGTGTAAGAATTTGAGCCTTCTTCTTACCTCCTCAACCGCTTCTTTGTACTCTTTTTGGGCTATGTCCCACTTATTAAGCACGATGATGCAAGCCAAGTTGTATTTATCAATATAGCCGGCGATCCTCTCATCCTGCTCAGTGATTCCTTCACTTGCATCTAATACTAGTAGAGCAACATCGGCCTTTTGGAGCATCTTTTGGGTGCGGTTAAGGGCATATTTTTCAATCCCTACGATTTTGCCTCTGCGTCTAATGCCTGCAGTATCGATAAAAGTAATAACTTTATCCTCATAAATAGTGCTCTCATCCACTGTATCAATAGTAGTGCCAGCTACATCGCTAACAATACTGCGCTCCTCTTTGAGAAGTGCATTGAGCAAGCTACTTTTGCCCACATTAACTCTGCCAAGAATCGCTACTTTGATCTCCTTTTCTTCCTCTTGGTGCTTTGGCTCCTCTTGCAGCTCTAAAAGCTCATCAAAGTCTATATCTTCATCTGCCACTAGCTCAATCTGCTCTTTTTTGGGAAGATGGTTTGCGATCCAACTTAGCAGCCTCTTTACTTTGCGGTTATGGCTGACAGAAATAGGGAAGATATTTTCTGTGCCAAATTCATAGAAGTTCCAGACATTCTCTTCTTCTCTATCATTGTCTATTTTGTTAACAACTAATGCTATCGGTTTGCCAAGCTTTTGCAATGAGCGAAAAATCTTTTTATCCTCTTCATTCGGTAGCATCTTGCCATCTACCATATAGAGGATTATATCTGCATCTTTAGCAGCTTTGAGGCTCTTATCTTTGACTTTTTCAAAAAGCTCGTCCCTGTCTTCGAGGCCTCCCGTATCGATGATTTCTGCTTCTTTATCTTCAATTGTGACGATGCGTCTTTTTATATCTCTGGTAGTGCCTGCCTGCTCGCTTACAATTGCATCGCGTTGCTTGAGAATACGATTAAAGAGTGAGCTTTTGCCAACATTGGGTTTGCCAAGAATTGCTATCTTTTTCATTGTTTTGGTAACTTTTCTACATAGATTGATTGCGATGGAAATGCAAAATCGCTGCCGTGTTTTGCCACAATATCCATAATCTTTTTGTTTACATCCTCTTTGATTGCCAAATATTTTGCCCAGTTTGCGGTATTGGTAAAGCAGTAGACAAAGATGCTTAAGCTACTATCCGCAAACTCATCAAAGTTGACTAAAAGGGTAGCGTTTTTTGCGATTTGTGGGTGAGATTGTAGCATATTTCTAATATCGCTTACAATCGCATCAATCTGCTCTTTTGAGGTGCCATAGACTAAGCCTATGCGCATCTTGATGCGCCTAATACCGCGCCTTGAGAAATTCTCTATTGGGTTGTTGGCAATGATCTGGTTTGGCACGGTAACTAGTGACTTTTCAAAGGTGCGAATCTTTGTGGTGCGAAGCCCAATCTCCTCAACTGTCCCTTCCACATCGCCCACTTTAATCCAATCATCAATTTTAAGGGCTCTATCTGCTAAAATACTGAGTCCTCCAAAAAGGTTTGCCGCAGTATCTTTAGCAGCCAATGCAAAAGCCAAACCGCCAAGCCCCAAAGAGGCTAAAAAGGCACTTACATTGATATTCCACTCTTGTAAAATAGAGACTAGGCCGATGGCAAAGATAAAGATTTTTAAAGTCTTGATAAAAAATGCCCCAATCTCACGATAGAGCTCTTTGCCAAATTTTCTAGCAAATTTATAAATAGTTTCATCTAAGATATTGACAGCGTTGTAAAGCAGCCAAAAGATTACAAAAATTATGAGTGTTTTTATGAGTTTGTCAAAAAATGCACTCTCAATATTGGCAATACTCGTAGCAAAGTAGAGGCCAATGATAATGAAGCTAAATTTGAGGGGACCTTCTAAAATCTCTAAAAGTTTGTCATCAAAAGAGTTTTTTGTAAAAGAGGCTATTTTGTGTAAAGATTTTAAAATAACAAGAGCAAAAATTTTTCTAAAGAGAAGGAAAATAAGAAAGATCCCTAAAGCCTCTGCAAATTTGTAAAGCGGAATACCTAAAAGAGTGTTGTTATTGAGATATGCCAGGAGCTGATTTTTAAAGTTGATAAGGGTAATTTGCCAGCTGCCTATCTGTTTATGGAGCAAATAGATGGTTGTACGCTCAAAGGATTGAGCCAAATAGGGGTTTTGAGAGTTTTTTTTCAAAAAAGCTACGATCTCCTTTGCTATTATGAAAGCTTTTTGATCTTTTTTTTGTAAAGAGGCAAAGAAGAGTTTAAGTTTTGCTTTTACTACTCTTATAACATAACGCTCTTTTTTCTTTTGCAAATAGGCTATATCTTTTTGAATGCGCTCAACTTTGGAAGAGAGCTCAAGAATGGTATATCGCTCAAGCTCAATTTGGAGCTTTTTAATCCTTTTTTGAAGGTAGCTGATAGATTGAAGAGCTTTTTTGATTGTACTGTCAATATTTTTAGTATTAAATGTAATATGGGGTAGAATAGTTAGAAGCTTATCAAGCCACTTTGTGTAACTCTTCTCTACCTCTTTGATAAAGCTCTCATTGAGAAGTTTTTGTTTGTAGTAATAGGTGTATTCAAGTGTAGTAGTGAGAGAGTTGTTGGTATCAGAAGATGACTTTATGTCCTTAAGTTGATCTTGGAGATTCTCAATTTGGGCTTTTTTGATTTCGCTTTGTGCCAACAATATATTTATTTTGTAAAAAAGCGCTACAAAATCATCATCATTTTTAATCGAAAAATCTTTCTTATCTAAAACTTCTACTTTTTGCGTGGAGAGAGTGATTATTTTGTTTAAAAGAGTTTTTTGCAATCTATAGTCTGGCAAAGATTGGTTGAGCTCAGAAAGATACTCTTTGTAGATGGTGATGTTATTTTCTTTCACAAAACTCATATTAACATCGCCAAAAAGAGCAACGGCAAGAAAAGCCACTATAGCAAAGAGCTGCATTCAACCCTTTCAATTAAATTTGTTACAATTGTAACAAAACTAATATAAAGAGGTTATTATGCGTTTTTTTCTTGTAATCCTATTATTGATACAGGCAGTAGTGGCAAAAGAGATTGTAGCAGAGTACAAAGTCTCTTTTGGAGTATTTGGCTCAGTGGGTAAAGGGATAGCTTTTTTTGATACAAATAGCAGTCAGTACCATATTAAAATATTTGGCAAAACCAGCGGTTTGGCAAAGGTCTTTTTGGGTGAGCGAGAGGAGATTTATGAGAGTTTTGGAAAGATTGAAGATGGTATTTTAGTCCCTGACAAGTTTATAAAAGTAACGACAACAAGTAAAAAGAAGCGGATTAAAACATTTGTTTTTGATCATCAAAATAGGGAGATCAACATTACAAAAATAGGGTATCGCAAAGGTAAATTTGAGTTTGAAACGCATGACAAACTCCCTTTTTATGCAAAAAACGATCTGCTCTCACTCTACTTTAATCTTCCCAAAATTTTACAAAAAGATAAGAAGCACTATCTGCTCTATGCAGTTGGCGGAGATAGAAAAGATGGGAGAGTGGATCTCTTTTTACCAGAGGGGAAAAAACTTAAAAGTTTGAAAAGGCTTTTGCAAGTGGATGGTCTCTATCTTGGGGTTGTGATACATCAAAAGATCTTTGCTAGTAAAAATGGGGAGCTTTTTGTGGTGATTGATGAGGATGGTATAGCCAAGAAGGGGCTTTTAAAAGATGTGATAATGTATGGGGATATAGTTGGCACTCTTATTAAAAAGAGCATCAAAGATTGATAAAGGTATTGCCTACATGCTCTTTGCATCCCTGCTGTTTGCGGGGATGGGAGTCTTTGCCAAACTTGCCAGCCAGCAGCTGCCAAGCTTGGAGGTTGTCTTTTTTCGCAATGTTTTTGGTGTATTTGCGGTTTTGGCTTCACTTCTTCATAAGCCTTTGGAGGGGGAGGGTGGTAAGCCTTGGCTTTTGCTTTTTCGTGGACTCGCTGGCTTTTTAGCGCTGTTGTGCTTTTTTTATGATATTGCCCATATACCTTTGGGTGAGGCTATGACCTACTCTAAAACCTCTCCTATCTGGACTGCCATCTTTGCAGCCCTTTTGCTCAATGAGCGTCTGCCAAAAGCTGGCTGGATGGCTGTATTTATTGGCTTTATTGGAATTATACTTATAACTGATCCCTTTACTACCCCATTTGATAAGTATGATCTGCTGGGTATCTTAAGTGGCATTGGTGCAGCTTTAGCTTATACAAGTGTGAGAGAGCTTAAGCACTACTACGATACTAGAGCCATTGTGCTCTCATTTATGGGTATTGGGACTGTTGGGCCTTTGCTTTTGATGGCAATAGCGCCCTATATAGAGATTGAGTGGTTAGATTTTGTTTTTGGTAAATTTGTTATGCCCAAGGGTAAAGTGTGGCTCTATGTCTTGGCTATGGGAGCATTGGCTACACTGGCGCAAATCTATATGACCAAAGCTTATGGCGTGACAAAAGCTGGTATTGTGGGGACTGTGAGTTATAGCAATATTGTGTTTTCTATTGTGCTTGGAGTCCTGTTTTTGGGTGATGCTTTGCCAGATGGTGTGAAGATTTTGGGTATAATCTTAATAATAGTAAGTGGAGTTTTAGTTGCAAGGAAAAGGAAGTAGTATGGGTGCATTAGAGTTATTAGATCGCTATACCTATGATGATTATAAGAAGTGGGAAGGCAGATGGGAGCTTATTGATGGGATTGCCTACGCGATGAGCCCAGCTCCATATCTTAAACATCAAAGAATAGCTGCAAGGATATGGAAAGAGTTACAAGATAATTTAGAGTGTGAAGAGTGTGAGGCTTACATAGCGCCTGTTGATTGGGTGATTGATGAAAAAACAGTAGTGCAACCAGATGTGTTGGTAAGCTGTGAAAAGGTAGATGAGGATACCAAGTTTTTGCAAGAGCCGCCAAAGATTGTGGTAGAGGTTTTAAGCCTTGCAACTGCTTTGAAGGATTTGACTACAAAGTTTACTCTGTATGAAAAGGCAGAGGTGCTTTACTATGTGGTTATCAATCCAAAAAGTGAAGAGTTGGAGATTTTTATGCTCAAAAATGGTAGATATGAGTTGGTAAAGAGGCTTCAAAGCAGAGGTGAGTTTACTTTTAGTTGGGATAATTGCAGTACAAAAATAGATTTTGCAAAGGTGTTTTGATGATTTTAATAGCAGGACCGTGTGTAATAGAGAGTCAAGAGCAGTTGGAGATTATTGCAAGTGATCTCAAAAAGTATCATAAGTCATCAGATATTGAATTTTATTTCAAAGCAAGTTTTGATAAAGCAAATAGAACAAGTCTTGAGAGCTATCGAGGGCCCGGAGTTAAAAAAGGGCTTGAAATGCTTGCTAAAATTAAAGAGGATTTTGGCTATAAAATTGTTACCGATGTGCACGAAAGCTATCAAGTAGAGGCTGTAGCAGAGGTGGCAGATGTGATTCAGATACCTGCCTTTTTATGTCGTCAAACGGATCTGCTTGTAGCTGCTGCCAAAACCGATAAGATTGTCAATATCAAAAAAGGGCAGTTTATGAGTCCGACTGATATGCAGTATAGCGTATTAAAAGTGTTAAAAACTAGAGGCGCAGTTGAGTGCAGTTATGAGCAGAGCCAAAAAGCTGGCGTATGGCTCACTGAGCGAGGCACCACATTTGGCTATAACAATTTAGTGGTGGATATGCGCAGTCTGGTAATTATGCGAAAATTTGCACCCGTAATCTTTGATGCTACCCATTCAGTGCAGATGCCTGGAGGTGCGGGGGGTAAGAGTAGCGGTAACAGGGAGTTTGTGGCACCTCTTAGTAGAGCAGCTGCAGCTGTGGGCGTGGATGGATTTTTCTTTGAAACCCATTACGATCCATCCATTGCTTTGAGTGATGGGGCAAATATGGTTACACCAGCCCAGTTAGAGACAATTGTGGATGATATTTTTAAAATTCAAAGAGCCCTTAGTGCTTGATAAAGGAGTTTAGATGAAAATAGTTGAAGGGAAGCTGCGGCTTTATGGAGAGGAGAGAGTAGCAATTATTGCAAGCAGGTTTAATCATATCATTACAGATAGATTGGTAGAGGGGGCGAAGGATGCCTTTTTGCGCCATGGGGGTGATGAGGATTTGCTTGATCTTATTTTGGTGCCTGGGGCTTTTGAGCTCCCTTTTGCTTTGGATAAGGTGCTAGCTAGTGGTAAATATGATGGAGTTTGCTGTCTTGGTGCAATCATCCGTGGAAGTACACCCCATTTTGATTATGTAGCTGCAGAAGCTACTAAAGGTATAGCCAATACAACTTTGAAGTATCAAAAGCCTGTTACCTTTGGAGTGCTTACAACCGATACCATTGATCAAGCCATTGAGCGAGCAGGCAGCAAAGCTGGCAATAAAGGCTTTGAGGCAATGGTGGGGCTTATTGAGTTAATCGATCTATACAAAGGGCTTTAATGGCAACTAGACATCAGGCAAGAGAGGCAGTGATTGGACTACTTTATGCCTATGATTTAGGTAATCCTGAGATAAAAAAATTTGCAGAGGATATTTTAGAAGAGAAGAAGATTCGCAATAGACAAAGAGAGTTTGCTCTGGGCCTTTTTAAAGGGGTAATGGAGCATCTAGAAGAGATTGATACAGAGATTGCTAAATATCTGCAGAGTTGGGATATGGATAGGCTTGGCCATATTGAAAGAGCAATTTTGCGCTTGGGGAGTTATGAGCTTTTGCATACCGATCTCGATCCTGCAATTGTCATTAATGAGGCAGTGGAGCTAGCTAAAAAGCTTGGAACTGAGCAGAGTCCCAAGTTTGTTAATGGGGTTTTGGATGCAATTGCAAAGGATAAGCGTGGAAGCCAGAAAGCTAGAGAATAGTAAAGGAATTAAGCTTGAGACTAAGTAGTAAAGAGGCATTAAAGCTTTTGCAAGAAGCAGACTTACAAGAGTTAGGACAGATGGCTCTGGCTAAAAAAAGAGAGCTTCATCCAAAGCGTATCACCACCTTTATAGTAGATCGCAATATAAACTATACCAACATCTGTTGGGTGGATTGTGACTTTTGCGCATTTTATCGCAAGCCAAAGGATGAGGATGCATATATTTTAAGTTTTGAAGAGATTGATCAAAAGATTGAGGAGCTTTTGGCAATTGGGGGCACACAGATCCTCTTTCAAGGAGGAGTCCATCCAAAGCTAAAAATTGATTACTATGAAGATCTTGTTGAGCATATTCACAAAAAGTATCCACAAATTACAATTCATGGCTTTAGTGCCGTGGAGATTAGCTATATTGCAAAGGTAAGCAATCTTAGTTATAAAGAGGTTTTAAAACGCCTCAAAGCAAAAGGCTTAAGCTCTATTCCGGGAGCTGGTGCAGAGATCTTAAGTGATAGGGTAAGAGAGATTATTAGTCCTCGAAAGCTCTCATCCAAAGAGTGGCTTGATATTCATCAAGCAGCCCACGAGGTTGGGATGAAGACAACAGCTACAATGATGTATGGCACGGTAGAGAGTGATGAAGAGATAATTGAGCATTGGCGAAAGATTCGAGAGTTGCAGGATAAAACTGGAGGTTTTCGTGCCTTTATTATGTGGAGCTTTCAGCCATATAACACAGCTTTGTATAAAAATGGCATAGTCACACACAAAACCAGCTCCAATCGCTACTTAAGGCTTCTGGCTGTAAGTAGACTCTATCTTGATAACTTCAAAAACATCCAAAGCTCCTGGGTGACGCAAGGCAGCTACATAGGACAGTTGGCACTACTCTTTGGCGCAAATGATCTAGGCTCAACTATGATGGAAGAGAATGTGGTCAAAGCTGCAGGAGCGCAAAATAGGATGAACCAAGAAGAGATGATTCGCCTTATCAAAGATGTAGGCGAAATCCCAGCCAAGCGTAATACCGCCTATGAGATATTGGAGGTGTATGGGTGAAAAAGTTGATAGCGGCACTAATTTTTTTGCAAGGGGTGTTAATGAGTGCGGTGTTGAAGCATATTGAGATTAATGGAGTAGGTATTCCTGTAATTTTTGAAAAGGATAGCAATCTGCCAATTGCGGGCTTGCAGATCGTCTTTCAAAAAAGCGGCAGTATTGAAGATGGCAACCTCTCAGGTCTTGCTAAAATGAGTGCAAAGATGCTAGCACAAGGCACTAAAAAGCTTGGTAATATAGGTTTTGCCAAAAAGTTAGAGGAGCGGGCTATTCGCTTTGGGGTAGTGAGTGGAACTGAGACGATGGTGATAGAGATTGGGGCGTTAAGAAGTGAGTTTGATAAAGGTGTAAAGCTTTTAGAGGAGCTTTTTAAGGAGCCAAATCTTACTCCTGAGGCTTTAAAAAATGTTAAAACCCAGATGCTGGGTTTTCTAGCACGCAAAAAAGATGATTATGACTATATAGCCTCTAAAAATCTAAAAAAGATTCTATTTGCCAATACACCTCTTGAGCATTCAAGTGATGGAAATGTTGAGAGCATTGAAAAGATTAGTTTAGATGATATAAAAGCCTTTTTACGAAAGCATCTGGTATTAAAAAGAGCTATTGTAGTGGCTGGGGGAGATATATCCTATGAGGAGTTGGAGGCAAAATTAAAAAAGCTGCTCTCTTTGTTGAGAGTAGGGGAGAGTGAGAAGCTTCCTTTTTATAACGCAAGTGATGCCCAAAAGGAGTTGGTGCAAAAGGAGCAGCAGATTAAGCAAGCCTATATCTATTTTGGTGCCCCCTATTATGAGCGAGTCAATAACAAAGACCTTTATATTTCTAAGGTTGCAATGTTTATTTTGGGAAGTGGAGGATTTGGCAGCAGGCTTATGGAGGAGATAAGAGTCAAAAGAGGTTTAGCTTACTCTGCCTACTCTTTGGCTAGAGTCAATAAGTCTCATAGCTACTTTTTTGGCTATTTGCAAACAAAGCTGCAGAGTGCAGATGAGGCCAAAAAGCTTGTAAAAGAGGTAATTGAGGAGTTTGTAAAAGAGGGGGCAACAAAAAAGGAGTTAGAGAGTGCCAAGAAGTTTTTGCTTGGCAGTGAGCCTTTACGCAATGAGACTCTTTCACAGCGTCTTAATCGCGCCTTTTTTGAATTTTATACAGGTAAGCCTCTTGGCTCATCAAAAGAGGAGCTTAAAAAGATTGAGGCTTTAAGCCTTGGGGAGCTTAACAACTTTATCAAAAACCATCAAGAGATTACCAAGCTTAGCTTCTCTATTGTTACAAAATGAATCCAAAGTTGCTGCGAGCCGGGATTGAGGATCGCCTCGCTCTGGCTCTTACTACTCCCATCTCTTACCACGACTACCGTATAAAAAACTATATTGATCTAGAAGAGCCACTTTTAGAGGTGGTGATCCAGCAAAGAAAGCAGATGCAAAAACTGCTTATTATTGAAGCTTACGCTAAAAATATCAATCAATATGTGGATCTACTCTTTTTTCGCACCTCCTCTTATCACGATATTATTTTTCAAGAAGGCTCCACAATTTTTGTAACCTCTGCTAGAGTTAACAAAAAGAATAAACGCTTACAGCTTCTGCAGCCTCAAAAGGTGGCAAACTATAAAATAGGAAAAATTTTTGCCCACTATAAAGTGCCAATACGAGGAGATATATTTGAGGAGCTAAAAAGGGAGTATCTAACAAAAGAAGCGCTTTTACAAGAGGGGCTGCCAGAGGAGGCGGTTGAGAGGATTTTGCATATTCACTATCCCAATGAGCAGTTTTATAAAGAGTATAAGAGGCATAAGAGGTTTTTTGGTAAATATCTTGAGGCGCTAAAATTTGTAGAAGCCTATCGCTATATGAGGGCTTTAAAGCAAAAAAGAGTCTATTACCCTTCCATTTGTCAAATAGAAGCTAATGTGCAGGAGTTTTATAAGAGTCTGCCATTTAAACTGACAAATGATCAAAAAAGAGCTTTAGAGGATATTCAAAAAGATTTAGCTTCAAAAAAGGCAGCCCGTCGTATAGTAGTGGGAGATGTGGGTAGTGGAAAATCTTTAGTGATGTTTGGAGCAGCCTTTATGGCAAAAAGGGCAATTCTGATGGCACCTACTACCATTTTGGCTACGCAGCTCTATAATGAAGCCAAAAGATTTTTGCCAACTATGAAGATTGGGCTTGTAACTTCCAATACTAAAGTAGATTTAGATCAGTATGACTTTTTAATAGGCACCCACGCACTGCTGTATAAAAAGCTGCCAAAGGTGTGCTTGGTTATGATAGATGAGCAGCACCGCTTTGGCACCAAGCAACGCAATCTTCTTAGAAAACTGGTAGAATCAAGTGATGGCTCGCCCCACTTTTTGCAGTTTAGCGCTACGCCAATTCCTCGAACCCAAGCGATGATGCAAAGTGCTTTAGTTGACTTTAGTTTTATTAAAGAGACTCCTTTTAAAAAAGATATTACTACTGAAGTGATTTCAAAAGAGGATTTTAAGAGACTTTTAGCTCATATTACTAAAGAGATAGAGGGTAATAGGCAAGTGCTTATTGTCTATCCGGTGGTGGAGTCAAAAGAGTATACCTATAAATCGCTAGAGGAGGCTAAGGAGTTTTGGCTTCGCTATTTTGAGGGGGTCTATGTAACCCACGGCAAAGACAAAGAAAAAGATGAGGTTTTAGAGGATTTTCGACAAAAGGGGAAAATTTTACTAGCTACAACAGTCATTGAGGTTGGTATCTCCTTGCCAAAACTCTCTACCATAGTTATAGTGGGGGCTGAGAATATGGGACTAGCTACACTGCATCAGTTACGAGGAAGAGTCTCAAGAGAGGGATTGAAAGGGTACTGCTTTTTATATACCCATGATAAAGCTAATGAGAGACTGCAAGCCTTTAGTAAAATCAAAGACGGCTTTAAAATTGCAGAGCTGGATCTGCGCTATAGAAAGAGTGGAGATATTTTAACGGGAAAAGAGCAGAGCGGCAAAAGTTTTAAGTTTTTGAATATGGCAGAGGATAGAGCTATTATTCAAAAAGCAAGAGAGTATGTTAGTTAAAAGCGCCATAAAGAGGCGCTTTTGAGAAGTTACCATCCTGTGCGTTGGCTTCGATCTTTTTTCTCTTCTACATTAGATGTTTCACCTTTGTTACCAATACCAGACCAATCTCCCTCTTTTGTAAAGATAGCTTTTAATAAGTTAAAACCGCTTTGTGGATTATACATTAAGTAGTTTGAGGCTTTAAGTTTAAGCTCTGCTGCATACGGATAGTTGTCTTTTAGATATTTGAGTGAAATCTCTTGAAGCCCTCGTGTGAGTGCTGAGAGGCTTGCTTTATCCAATATACCATCGCTATGTTGTAAAACATCTGTACCAGTTACTCCATTAATCAATTGCAAGATATGTCCAGCAGATGAGTCGTGAAGCTTATTGAGTTTCCATCTGTTATCTTCAGGATTAGGCTCCCCTTCTACACTGCCAGGGTCATCCTTAATTGCATCAAATACCTCATAACGCACTTTAAGCTTACCACTGTTTCCTGCAAAAGTGGATTCAACAGGAGCATAAACTCTACCGTAATAGTAGATAAGCTCACCAATACTTTGGTTGTTGATAAGACCGGTAGCACTGCCATCAGTTACACTAATAGTGCGGATGTGTGTTTTAAATGGATTAACAGGTATACAAGCATCACGCAGATAGTTAAGATTAACAGTTTGTGTAGCTACCCCATTATTAAATGCTGTTTTAGGGATTATTGTCTTAATAGTGTGGTAGCCTTTGATAGCATAGCCGTGATTATGGAGCCAATCAATTTGTGATTTGATGTAATTATTC
>WGAX01000041.1 GCA_015494595.1 Nitratiruptor sp. | reverse complement strand
GATGATGTGCAAGGGGACTTAATAGGGGCTGCCAAGCTTGGTATGCAAACGGCATTTGTGCTAAGTGGCAAGTTTAAGAGTGAGCAGGAGATTTTGCCAAAGCTGGGCTTCAAGCCAGATATTGTTGCTAAAAACATCTATGAAGTGGGTAAGAAATTAGGAGTGGTATGATGCAAGAGTTAGATAGACTTCGCCAGGAGATTGATAGTATTGATGATAAGATTTTAGAGTTGCTTAATGAGCGGATGCAGATAGTCAAAAGAGTGGGGGAGCTAAAAAATAGATCCAATGCTCCAATCTATAGACCAGAGCGTGAAATCGCAATTCTCAATCGCCTCAAAAGCAAAAACAGGGGTCCTCTGAATGATAAAGCGATAGAGGCAATATTTTTAGAAATTTTTGCAGTCTCTAGAAATTTAGAGAGAGCCGAGAGGGTTGCCTATTTGGGACCAGAGGGCAGCTTCACCCATCAAGCGGCAGAATCACGCTTTGGGGCGATGAGTGAGTATCTGCCAACCTTTTCTATTGCTTCAGTTTTTAAAGCTGTAGAGGCAAACAGAGCCAAATATGGGGTAGTGCCTATAGAAAACTCTATTGATGGGGTGGTAGGGGAGACATTGGATCTGCTTGCTAAGAGCCCTTTAAAAATTGTAGCTGAAATCTATATGCCAATTCACCACTCCTTTGCCTCTTTGCAAGAAGATCTTAAAAAAGTTACCAAAATCTACTCCAAAGATATAGCCTTTAAGCAGTGCAAAAACTTTTTGCAAGAGCACTTCCTAGAGAGCATTGAGCAAATTCCGGTAGAGTCTACTGCAAAAGCAGCGATGCTGGCAAAAAAAGATCCTACAAGTGCAGCTATTTGCTCCGATATTGCTGCAAAGCTCTATAATGTACCAATTCTTTTTGAAAACATTGAAGATGTGCATACCAATACCACCCGCTTTATTGTGTTAAGCGATTTTAAAAACACCCCAAGTGGTTTTGATAAGACATCAATTTTAGCCAAACTCCAAGATAGACCAGGAGCATTGGCGCACTTTTTGGAGGATTTTGACAGAGCAAATATCAATCTTACCAAAATTGAGTCGCGCCCGGCAGAGGATAAAGATTTTAGCTACTGGTTTTTTATCGACTTTGAAGGGCATATTGATGATAAAAATGTCCAAGAGGTGTTTGCTAAGCATCAAAACGATATTAAGTGGCTTGGTAGCTATGCAAAGGGAGCATAATGCGATTTTTAGAGACACTCAAAAATATTAAAGTCTATGAAGCGGGTAAGCCAATTGAGCTGGTAGTGAGAGAGTTTGGGATTGAGCCAAAAGATATTATTAAACTAGCCTCCAACGAAAACCCTTATGGCACAAGTCCAAGGGTGGTAGAGGCAATTAAAAAAGATGCCCATAAAGCCTACCTCTACCCAGATGATAGTATGTATGAGCTAAAGAGTGCGCTAGCTAGAAAGTATGGCGTAGATGGAGAGATGATTATTATTGGAGCAGGCAGCGATCAGGTGCTGGAGTTTTGTGCTAGGGCAGTGCTAGATAGCAGCTCAAAGGTGCTAATGAGCAAAATCACTTTTGCAATGTATGCAATTTATGCTACGCAGCAAGGGGCACAAATCATTCGCTCTAGCTGCTATCGCCACGATTTGGATGAGTTTTATGAGCTTTACAAAGAGCACAATCCCCATATCATCCATATCTGTACTCCCAATAATCCAACAGGCGATGCCATAGATGCTGATGCTATTTTTCGCTTTTTACAAAAGGTTACAGAGCCTTTGGTGATTATTGATGGGGCCTATATGGAGTATGCAGCATTTAAAGATAGTAGCAAAAGTGTTGATCCAAAAGAGCTGGTTGAGCGATTTAGTAATGTGATCTATCTTGGCACCTTTTCCAAAGCCTACGGGCTTGGAGGGATGAGAGTAGGTTATGGCATAGCCTCCAAAGAGATTATACATCAGCTTTTAAAACTGCGTCCTCCCTTTAATATCACTACCCTCTCACTCACAGCAGCCGTTGCTGCTCTGCAAGATGAGGAGTTTGTGCAAGACTCTGTGCAGAAAAATTTTACTCAGATGGATCGCTTCATCAACTTTGCCCTGCAAAATGGCTTGGAGTTTATCGATAGCTATACCAACTTTATTACCTATATGCTAGATAACACTCTCAATTCCAAAACTCTATCTGATGTGCTGCTAAAAAGAGGTATTATTGTAAGGGATTTAAGCAGCTACAATCTCAACGCTTTGCGTATTACGATCGGCACTGCTGAGCAAAATAGCCGCTTTTTTGAAATTTTTAAAGAGGTTCTTGATGAATATAAAAGATAAAAGCATTCAAGAGTTAGAGAGTTTAGCTAGCGATATTCGTCAGCGCATCTTAGAGGTGGTAAGCAAAAATGGGGGGCATCTAAGCTCCACTTTGGGAGCGGTAGAGCTTATTATTGCAATGCACTATGTTTTTGATGTCAAAAAGGATCCCTTTATTTTTGATGTAAGCCATCAAGCTTATGCTCATAAACTTTTAACTGACAGATGGGAAAAATTTGATACTTTGCGCCAATTTGGTGGTATTAGCGGCTATACTAAACCAAGTGAGAGCCCCTATGATTACTGGGTAGCCGGACATAGCTCTACTTCTATTTCACTGGCGGTAGGAGCAGCTAAAGCTATTAAGCTAAAAAATGAGGATCGTATTCCAGTAGCCCTTATTGGGGATGGGGCGATGAGTGCTGGAATGGTGTATGAGGCGCTCAATGAGCTAGGGGATCGAAAATATCCGGTTGTTATTATTCTCAATGATAATGAGATGAGTATCGCCAAGCCGATTGGTGCAATTAGTAAGTATCTTAGCCAGAAGATGGCACGCCCTTTTTATCAGATGATGAAGAAAAAGACTGAGCAGTTGCTCTCGCATCTGCCAGAGTCTGCCACCTATATTGCTAAGCGTTTTGAGGAGTCGCTTAAGCTTATAACTCCCGGTATTTTGTTTGAAGAGCTTGGGATTGACTATATTGGACCAATCGATGGACACGATCTTAAGATGTTGATTGAGACGCTCACCATTGCCAAAGAGATGCAAAAGCCAGTGATTGTGCACGCTCAAACTCTCAAAGGCAAAGGCTACAAGATTGCAGAGGGCTATTATGAGCATTGGCACGGAGTGGGTCCATTT
>WGAX01000040.1 GCA_015494595.1 Nitratiruptor sp. | reverse complement strand
CCCACATCAGATCTCTGTTCCTATTTTTGATTTACTATCTTTTCTTTTATATTCACACTGAAAAGTGGTATGAGAAATATGCAAAGCTTTGAGCTTATTTTCGAGTTTTTCTAAAACCTTGTTGCACTGCGATAAGTGCAGATCCTTTTTAAAATCGATATGAGCTTCTAAGAATATATGCTTATCATCTAGCTGCCAAAGATGGATATGGTGCACATTTTCAATTTCAGGCTCACTCTCTATCTCTTTGGCTATCATATCTATATCGATATTTTTTGGAGCAGACTGCATCAACACAGAACTAGATTCTTTGATAAGTGAAAATGCTGCTTTGATGAGATAAAGGGCAATAAATATCGATATAAGAGGATCCACCCAAAAAATATTCCAAACAGCCATCACAATACCGCCAACCACAACTGCTATAGATGTCATCACATCTGTGAGGAGATGCAAATAGGCAACTTTGATGTTCATATTTTCATGGGAGTCCTCTTTGATAAGCAAAACACTGGCACTATTTAAAACAATGCTCAAAACTCCAAGCCATATCACCCAAGATGATGCAATTGGCTGGGGATGCAAAAATTTATGAAAAGCCTCCACTATCAAAAATATCCCAATCCCTACAAGCACCAGCGCATTGAAAAGGGCTGCTAAAATTTCTGCTCTTTTTAGACCAAATGTATACTCTTTTGTGCTGGGCTTGGCTGCTAAGCGGTTTGCCGCATATGCAATGACTAATGCCAGCACATCGCTGAAATTGTGCATTGCATCGCTTAAAAGTGCCAAAGAGCCCGACACTATTCCGCCTACAATCTGAGCAAGGGTGATGATGAGATTTAGCACAATTGTGATGAAGAGATTTTTACCGCTTAGATGGTGGTGATGGCTCATAGCTATCCTTTTGGGGCGTAACGCCCCATCAGTCTTCAAAAGTTTTAAAAGCAGCCTTGGCTTTGCCCATTACTGCACTTGTGTGGGCGTGTTTGATGATTTTAATCAGATATGCAAGCTCCTCTTTGGTTAGCCCCATCTTTTTGAGCATTCTTGTTTGCACCTCGGCGCACTCATCGCTGCCTAAAGTTATGGATACTGCAAGCATAATAAGCATGGATGTTTTTGGATCGAATGGATTCTTTTCATCTTGGACGCTAAACTTGCTACTCATAGCCTGTTCAACGAGAAATCTAGGATCTAGAGCTTTTGCAAGATTGAGTGACTCTGGGAGTGCTCCTATCTTCTCAATCATCATCTGCTCTACTTGCTCTGGTGTTGGTATACTCATTGTGCCTCCTTTAGTAAGTTTTCAAAAGTTTTGGTAATCTCCTCTGCGCTTACAAGTCCCTCTAGCAAGATTTTGTCATTGAGGGTGAGTGTAGGATCTTTTGTTACTCCCTCTTGAATAGATTGCATCGCATCCTTTTCATAGTACACTTGTAAGCGCAGAGGCAGATGCTTAACAGCGCAACTAAGCCTTTTAGAGAGCTTGATGCGCTCTATATCGCTTCCATGAATTGTCACACGAAAAAGTGGCCATTCGGGGTGATCGGCGTGTAGTACCTCCCCCTGGGCTAATGCATAGCAGTAGTTGGCATTCATCTATCTTCCTTTGAGCGCAGATAAAGAGTAAGTTTCATAGCTTCTAAAATGAGATCGATACTCTCTTGCACATAGAGTTTGTTAGCCACATCCGCGCAGCCAATTGCCACATAAAAAAGGTGCTCTTTGTAAGCAAGGAGTTTTACAATATCAAACTCCTCTTTTGGCTCCTCCTCAAAAAATCTAATCTCCTCCATAGCCCATCCAAAGTTGTGGGCTAGAAGGGTTGAGATGTTTTTTTGGATAGTTGCTAGATCTAGCTCCTGTTTTATGAGATTGCGCCGATAGATAATATCAGTCATTGCATGCAGGAGTGCTAAAGCACTATCAAGACTTAGATATGCACTGATGCGAAGATTGGCTAAGGGCTCTTTGATGCTTTTTTGCAGATTTTTAAGGTTTTGCTCGGTTGGCTCCTTAGCAAATTGGGTGCAAAAGCGCTTAATAGTGCTAAGATGCAAACCAGCCTCTTGGAGCACATCTTTGTAAGGTTGCAACTCTTGCAGGCTTTTTTCAAACATCTCTTTTGCTTTGGGATCAATTTGCATTGAGGCAAAGGAGCTTTGGCAGCGCATATAGGCCATATGCAAAATATTAATAGCCCCAAAGAGATCATTAGCCCGATAAGGGGACTGGGCAAGGGTTTTTTGGGCAAAATACTCTTCACTCATAATTGCCTCTGCTACTTTGAGGTATTTGATAATAAGTCTTAGGGAAGATAGCAAAGATGGGTCTTTTTGTGATTGGGCTAGAATGAGATCTGAGAGTATATGGTAGCCATAGGACATATACAGAGGATCAAGCTTTATATGGTAATGAGCAATCGCTACTTTGGCGATGCGCTTGTACAGCTTTTCATCAAAAGGGAGTGATAGCAGATCTTGCAAAAATCGTATCTGCTTAGCTTTAAGCTCACCAATGCGCTCAAGAGGGATAAAGCTGGCAATCTCTGGCTTTTGCAAAAGCTTTTGATAAAAAGCATCCATAATCTCATCTACATAGGGGGCTATCTTTTGCAAGGCGTTTTTGCGCTCTTGCAGATCATCATCGCGCAGCTGATAGATCTCTTTGATAATAGCGATTTTCTCTCTCATTATAACACCTCTTCTAATGTTTGATACATTTGGACTATCTTCTCATCACTCCTGCGTAAAAATATAGCCATTATCTCTAGAGCGTTTTGTAAAAGTTTTATGCCAATTTTTGGATTTTGTTTACAAAAACCAAAAAAATCCTTTTTTGTAAAGCTATATAGCATACAATTGCTTCTAGCTTGCACAGTAGTAAGCGTAGCACCCCCATCAATCATACAGGTAAAAGAAAAAATCACATCCTCATCCCCTTTAATTGTTGCTACCTCCATTTCACCTTGGGATGAGCTCTTTTTGACAACTACCTCACCTTCTATTAAGAAAAAGGCTTTTTCTACCTTTTGAGCCTCTTTTTTGATAACTGCTCCCTTTTGTATCTGCTCTTTTTTGCATATTTGCAAAAACTGCTCCTGCTCTTGGGGACTTAGATTTGCAAAGAGTCTACTTTTCATATCTTCTCTCCATTACAATAATTGCAGCAAACTCTGGGATAATAAAATCATCTTCTGGATTGATAAGCACTTCCATCTCCAATTCGCCTCTTTTAAGTTTTGCCAGCATCGTTTTATATTTTTGTGCGTCACCTCCAAAGCGAAGTTTTGACAATACGATATGTTTAAGTTTAGCTTCTGTGATGTAGTTTTTAATAACACCTAGTAAGATTTCTCCTTGTTGAAGACTTTGCTCAAAAGCCTCTTTGTAGCTTTTGCCTAAAAAGGGATGCTCTGTAATAATGCGAAAGTTTTGGGTTTTTAGCAAAGTTCTTACCACTTTAGACATTCCAGGCTCAGTGATAGATTTGGAGAGTAGAAAGCGGTTATACTCCTCACTCATAATAATTTCGTTGCATTTGCTTTTGATCAGGTAGTTCTCATATTTTGGATCGATAATTTCTGCAATGATATAGACTTCTGGATTGAGTGAGCGAATGAGAATAACAGTCTCTAATACTTTAGCATCTGCGTATGCGTTATGCTCATTTAAGATCATCACTTTATCAGCCTTTTGTATCTGCGCCTCCTTTAACACCGCTTCATCGTTATACTCCCCCTTTGCCCATTTAAGATGGTGCTCTTGCAAAAGCTTTTTTAACTCTGGCACAAGTTTGGGGTAGACAATAACAATATTTGTGCCATAGTGGCGCTTAAAACTCTCAAGCACCTCTTGGCGAGGTGTTTTGAAACCGCAAATAACTAAATGGTTATTGAGATCTTCTAGCATCTCATAATCCTTCTTGGCAGTGATGGTGCGCTCCACCAATACACTGGTAATAAGTGCGGTAAAGGCAGCCACTGCAATAACGCCACCAATAATAATGGCAATCGCTACAATTTTGCCAATAAGGGTATGGGGCACAATATCCCCATATCCTACAGTTGTAGCTGTAACAATAGACCACCAAAGAGCATCAAAGTAGCTTTTGAAATTGTCTGGCTCAATTATGAGTATAACCCAAGAGGCTATGAGCAAAAGAAGCGCATAGGCTAAGATATAAAGTGTGGCTAAACTTAGCTCTATGCGCAAAACTCTTTGCAAAAGATCTTGGCTCATACTCTTGTTTATAGCTCTTCAATCTTTTCAATCGGGTTTGTCTTTTTGTTATCTGGATCTGTTGCATAAGCGTATAGCGGCACGTAAATCAGCGTTAGCAGTGTGCCTACTAAAAGGCCTCCTATTGCAACATCAGCCAAAGGGCTAAGACGCTCTAGCCCTACTGCCTGCTCTAAAGCTATTGGGATCATTCCAGCAATTGTTCCAAATGCTGTCATCATAACAGGGCGAAATCTTACTTTCACACTTTCAATTGCGGCTTTAAATGGAGGCTCACCCTCTTTTTTATACTCTTTGTAAAAGTCGATTAAAAGCACTGCATTTTTAATAATAATACCAAAAAGCAGCAAAAGCCCTACCATACTAGGCATACAGCTAGGCTTATCAAAAAGCAGCATCCCCCAGGCAGCTCCTATCATAGACAGAGGCAATACCAAAATCATAATAATTGCAAGGCGCACCGATTCATAAATAGCGGTAAGTGTCATAATAAGAATAATCACGCCTATACCTATTGCTTTGATCATTCTTTTAAAACTATCGTGCAGTTGAGCGATGTCACCCTCTTGTGTCACCACAAAACCTGT
>WGAX01000039.1 GCA_015494595.1 Nitratiruptor sp. | reverse complement strand
GTATCCAGCAAGGGAGCGTATATCATTGTTGGGATCATACTTTGGGTAAGCGTTTTGAAATCTGGCGTGCACGCCACCTTGGCAGGAGTGGCGTTGGCGTTTATGATACCTCTCAAAGCAAAAAAACCAAATGGTGAGAGCTTTTCGATGCTACAAGAGATTGAACACGATCTACACCACTGGGTATATCTATTTATACTTCCTCTCTTTGCCTTTGTCAATGCAGGTGTAGATTTGCGTGGAGTCTCTGTACAAGATATGGCAAATAGCGTACCTCTAGGAATCATGCTCGGTCTCTTTTTGGGCAAACAGATAGGAGTGTTTGGATTTAGCTATTTAGCTATCAAACTAGGTACTGCATCACTTCCTAAAAACAGCAACTTTAAACAGCTCTACGGCGTAGCGATCCTCACAGGCATCGGGTTTACTATGAGTCTTTTCATAGACTCATTGGCCTTCAACGATACACAAATATACCACTATGCAGATAAACTTGCTATTTTGCTGGGCTCCTTTCTCTCAGGCTTGGTAGGATACGTAGTCTTGCGTATAGTTACTAAACAGCCTACAAAAGAATAAAAGCCCAATACACCTTCTCTAACTGAGCATATTTAAGCTATTACTAAACAGTTATCACTATTAATAATTATCAATATTAATAATATATATCATCATAATTAATCATTATTACTAGTAACATTTAATTAATCATAAAAAATTATAATACTGTTATCCGTCTCAGAGAGCTTATAACCATGGCTCTTTCAGAGAGGAACTATACAAAAAGGAGAGGTTATGAAGAAGTTATATTTATTAGCAGCAGGTTTTATGTTATATGGCTCATCTATTTATGCAAACTCAATCATACAGTTTCAACCTGGATGGAACCTAATAGGGACAAAGGGAGAGAATGTGGATGCAGAGTGCTTATTAGATAAGCTTCCATCAAAGAGTATCATTTGGGGATTTGACAACGTAAATAAAACTTGGTCAATGGTAACAAATGATCAAAATTTAAATGACTCAATAGGTTACAAGTATCCCAAACTGAATCGATTAGTTGCGGATAGAGGTTATTGGGTGCTCAATACTGAGCAATATGCTATCAGTATAGATATTAGCTCTTGCAATAAGCAAGCCACAGCACCTCAAGTGCCGCAACCATCTCCAACAACGCAGGTCACACTATCTACATTTACACCTAATGATGGAAGAATGCTAGCAGCTGTAAACTGCTTTGGATGTCACGGTAGTAATGGCTACTCTAAAACTTCTTGGGATTCAATTGCAGGTGAAGATATGGAGGAGTTTTTTGAAAGCGATCATCCTATTATGAAAGCACAAACTTATGGCTTTACGCAAACTGAAATCGGCAAAATATTTGGCTATCTCTCTACTCTAAAAGAAAAAGAGAGTAGTGATGAATATGAGTATGATAAAGAGGATGACGATTAAAAAAAGAGATAAGAAACAAAGGAGAGTAATTATGAAAAGAAGAGATTTCATTAAATTATCAGCAGTTGCTGCTTTGAGTTTGACTGTGCCAAATATCGTTAGAGCTGCTAATAATCCTAGAGTTGTAGTGGTTGGAGGGGGATTTAGCGGTGCTACTTGTGCAAAATATCTAAAACTTTGGGGTGGAAGCGGCATTGATGTAGTGTTAATTGAGCCTAATGCCACTTATACTTCACCAATCTTGAGCAATCTTGTTCTTAATAATGTAAAAAATATCAGTGAGCTTCGCTTTGGATACAATAGTTTACGTCAATATGGCGTTCAAGTTATCCACAAAAAAGTTATCAATTTTGATACGGAAAATAAAAGAGTTTCACTTGATGATGGAACATCCATTACCTATAACAAGCTTGTTTTAGCGCCGGGAATTGACTTTATCTATCCCAATAGCTATGATATTACAAAAATCCCTCATGCCTGGATAGCGGGCGAGCAGACTTTGTTTTTAAAAAATGTAATAGACTCTTTGCAAAATGGAGACAGATTTGTAATGAGTATTCCAAAAGCTCCTTATAGATGCCCGCCAGGACCGTATGAAAGAGCGTGCGTTGTTGCAGACTATCTTAAAGACAGAGGATTGAGCGTTGAAATTATCGTTTTGGATGAAAATGCTGATATTATTGTCGAAAAAGACTCCTTTGGTGCAAAATTTCGCGAATATGGAATTGATTATAGACCAAATAGTAAAGTAACCTATGTCAATGATCAAACTTTTGAAGTAACATATACACAAAACGGCTCAAGCCATACAATAAGCGCAAGAGGTATCAACATCATTCCAAACCAAAAAGGTGGTCAAGCAATATTTTTAGCAGGAGTCAATGATGGCAATTTTGCTCCAGTCGATACAAAAAATTATGAGTCTTTAATCAAAAAAGATGTCCATGTTATCGGTGACGCACACCATTCAAGCCAACCAAAAGCTGGACATATCGGCAATGGCGAAGCAAAAGTGTGCGCTGAAGCAATCTTAAGAGAGTTAAGTGGATATGAGCTTTATAGCGCACCTAAGACAAACTCTACTTGCTACTCACCAGTATCCAACACCGAAGCTACTTGGCTTACAGCTATCTATCAATACGATCCTACAACAAAAGATATGAAAATAGTCCCAGGCTATCCAAAAGCCGGAACGCCAAGCTCTCAAAACTTCTCAGATATGTTTAAATGGAGCGGCAATCTTTTTAGCGATACATTTGCGTAAGAGGGATCCCCTCTTACTTATCTCTTTGCTAGTATCCTCTCATACTGCACATAAAGCATCCAGAGTTTATAACGGTTTTGCAACAAAGATAGCTTGTCTTGCAGCAGAGCTTGCTCTCTTTGCAAAAGCATAAAAAGCGTCCCGACACCCTCTAAAAACCTCTTCTTTTCTGCAAAATAGAGATTCTCCCTCATTCTAACCTGCTCTTGCAGCACTTTATTTAACGCCTTTTCTTGCGTAAAAGCGCTATAGATATCTTCAAGCCTTCGCTTGATGTTGCTTTGCTCTATCTTTTTTTGGTATGCGATCTGCATCTTTTGCAAAGAGATCTGCTCCTTTTTTGCCCTCCATTGACGCTG
>WGAX01000038.1 GCA_015494595.1 Nitratiruptor sp. | reverse complement strand
GTTTTGGAATCGGGAGTTTTTTTGACAAGATTTTTAATCTTTTCTAGCTCTTTCATTGCGCTCTTTGGCTCTTTGATACGAGCACTCCCAAATACCACTACTGTATGCTTGATGCCATACTTTTTCATCGTAAGCTCAGGTTTAAGATAATCGAGCTCGAGTCTTACTCCTCTTGTATCATCACTGAGCAAAAAATCCACATCTTCAATTGCAAGACGATAGGAGGGGGAATTAAAAATTCTTTGCAAAAGCTCTTCGACTTTTGGCTCCTCCTCTTTTGGTTTGGGGGTTTGCCAAGGAAGTTTTTTTGCTTTCATCTTAAATTCCTATCACTTTGAGTGCTCCTTTGATAACGGGCACGGAGATATTTTCTACAGTTTTATTAAGTTTCAATGGACGCAGCAACATACGAATCGCCATATTGTAGGGATAGTACTTTTTGGCAAATTGTCTCACATTTGCCTTGTGCTCTTCATAGAGGCTATCTTCAAAACTTTTGCCTGTTTTTTCTTCATAAATTGCTTTAAAAGAGAGTCTTCCATCTTCTCCATCTATCATCTTAAGTCTATCATAAATTACTTTGATAATATCATCTCGTCCAAGTTTTTCCTCTTTATCATATTTTTTAAAAACCTCTTCAAACATATCGTAGTGATATACTTCATCTTTACTGATATTGTGTGCAATTTGAGCGAGGATTGGGGTATCTAGATCTTTGGAGTAGTTTTCTAAAGCTTTATAGAAAGTGCTTGTTCCAGTCTCTACCACCATGCGCGCTAGCATCTCGCGCGCTCTTGTTGGTTGAAACTCATCAAGCGTACAGTGAGGAAGGTAGAGATCTAAAAATCTCTTGTAAGTTTTTTCCCAATCAAACTCTGGCCAAACGGTATTGACAAATTTTTTTAGAGCTTTCCCGTGCTGTAACTCCTCTGGCTCCCAAGTATTTTCTAGCCATCTGATAGTCTCCTCGTCTCCTTTGTAAAATGTGACAAGATTCTTTTCATACACATCGCTGGTAATTTCGATAAAAGAGGCGCTTGTAATGAGATAAAATAGAAACTCTTGATTTTTGATAGTTTCTCTATTTATTTGTGTATAGTCAATATTTTCGTAATGCCATCTCATAATGATCCTTTATAAAAGAGATATGGAGATATTATAGTACATATTCCTAAAACAAATAACCAAAAAGCCGCTTTTTTTGGTTTATTCTTTCCAAAAAGAAGAGCATAGCCTGCTTTTAAAAGATTATTGGAGCCGCTTGCTATAAGAACAGCGGTCGCTATTTGGGGTACGGTAAGATGATTTTTACCCGTTAAAAGAGAGAGAACAAAAGGATCAATATCGGTAAAACCAATAAGAAAGGAGAGAATCTTAAGCCCTAAGTTGCCATAATGATTAGTAACAAAGTTTGTAATAAAAATCATTAAAGCAAAAAGTATTGCAAAAAGGAAGGCAGTTTCAAGCTCTAAAGGATTGCGATCATCAATAGGTGCATGCTGTCTTGCTCTCTCTTTTTTATAATAGAAAAAGGCAATGAATGAGCCAATACAGCTAAAAAAAAGTAGTGGTAGAGCAAGTTTTGAAGCCACACTGAAGTTGAAAATTGTAGCAATGAGTAAAAGACGAATATACATCATAGCCGTAGCTATAATGATGGCAGCATTGATAAGCTCAGTGGTGTCAGTATTTATTGCTTTTTTTGCTAAGACGACGGTTGTAGCTGTAGAGGAGTAGAGTCCCCCTAAAATACCGGTAAGAAAGTAGCCTCGTGATTTAAAAATATATTTTTGTGCTATATAGCTACCATAACTAATAGCCGAAATGATTACTACGACTAACCATATTTTAAAAGCAGAGATATGTAAATATGGCAATTCTTTGTTGGGGAGTAAAGGGAGTATGACTGCACTTAGTAGCAAAAATTTACCTAGTGTTTCAAATTCCTGTATGTTTACTTCGCTAAGAATATAGGATAGGGATCGATTGGCGTTAAGAGTAAATACAATTAATATAAAAACCAGTGTGGGCATCCAAATATCAAAATTTTCTATGAGTGCTCCAAATGTATATACTAAAGAGAGAATAAGAAACGAAATGATGGAAGTGCGATTTTGATGAAGTTTATAAAGATAATATGTAATGTAAATGGCAGCTAATGCTGTATATCCTAAAATATAAAGATTTATATTGATTATAAAAAATACATACCCTAAAATGCCTATAAAAGTAAAAGTTCTGGTAGAGCCAAGATGGGAAGGTTTATTATGTTGTGCCAGATAGTAGGTCTTGAGCTCAAGACCTACTACAAAAGCTAGTATTACAACATAGAGAAAGTGCCAAAGCTCTGCAGGAATAAAGTTATTCATATAACATCAATCCCTTTAATCCTTCTATAGTAGCGAAGTACCGCCATTTTCACTACATCGTTGAATACAAACCATGTAAGTGCATACGCCCACATAAAAAGTGCCCAATCCCATCCAATAGGTGTCATGAGTCCAAATCCATACACTGCGATGATAGTGCCTATGATGCGTGTAGAAAATGTTGCACCAAAGAGAATCCATGATGGCCAAGGGCGTTTGAAAAACCAGTCATCAATACGGGTATTGTAGATAGTACCGTGTCCTGCTATGACCATCTTTGCAAAAAAGATAGATTGTACAAAGCTAAGCCACTGCTTCTCATTATGCATATCTATCCATAAAGGAACATCTGGCAAAAAGAAAGCACTCTCTGGATGGGTTTTAAGATATACCATCACAATATAAAAAATCAAAAATGAGCTTACTACTCCTGCAATACCTAACCAGCTTGAAAGTACAAGCATCTCATGCATATCCCACCGTACTGGCATTTTGCGTATCTTTGTATTATCATAAGCAATAGCTAGGATCGGAATATCATTAAGAAGGGCTAAAACAATAATCATTATTGCTGTAAGAGGGTAGAAATTAAAAACAACGATTGCAAGAGTCATAAAGATAATGATACGAATTGTCTCCGCAATTCTAAAAATTGTATAGCTCTTCATCCTCTCAAATGTAATGCGAGCCTCTTTAATTGCATCTATTATGACACGAAGACCGGGAGCAAGAAGGATAATGTCGGCAGCTGCTCGTGCTGCATCAGTAGCACCGCTGACTGCAATGCCGGTATCTGCTTTGCGAAGAGCTGGAGCATCATTTACCCCATCACCTGTCATGCCAACAATATGATCAGCTTTTTGTAACTCATCTACAATAAAATATTTGTCCTCTGGAAAAACCTGGGCAAAACCATTGGCCTGCTCAATGAGAGCTATAATTTCGCTCTCGTGTTTTTTAACACTTCCTGCAATGAGCTGTTTTTCATTGAGCTCTCTTTTTACCTCTTTTACTATCTGGTGTGTTAATAAGTGCAATTTCTCTTCACTTATCTCTGGATGGGTGACTTTAAGTAGAGCTTTTGAAATAACTTCGGCTAAAATCTCATACTCTCTTGTACTTTGGCCTTTTAGCTCTTTAATATCAAGAATATTCTCTCCAATGCCTAAAATTTTGGCGATATATCTGGCTACTGCAATATTGTCACCTGTAACCATTTTAACATCTATGCCTTTAGCTTTTGCCTCTGCTACTGCCTCTTTGGAGTCTTCACGGGGAGGATCGTAAAGTGGAATAAGTCCTACAAAATGAAATTTATCCTCTTCGCAATGTTTAAATGCAACGCCTAAGGTTCTAAAGCCATTTTGTGCAAACTCTTCCACTTTTGTATTGACTTCATCCTCATTAAACTCATTTGTGTCACTTAACCCAATAATTACTTGAGGAGCTCCTTTTGTAACAACTAAGCACTCGCCATTTTTTCTG
>WGAX01000037.1 GCA_015494595.1 Nitratiruptor sp. | reverse complement strand
TATATTTTTTAAAAGGCGTCAAAATGATAGGATACTTAAGAAAGTAATAGATCCAGTCTTTCTTTTTTTGTTTATACTCCTCTAATTTTTGGTTTATGATACTTTGCATTGCTTGTTGTGTAGTAATGTCTGGATATTGATCGGCTAACATAGAGAAAAATTGATTGTAGATAGTTATATGTTCTTTGTTTCTTTCATTAAGAGTGAAAAGAATCTCCCACTTTGCTTTTTCTCCAAAGAAGTATTTTGCTCCTTTCCAAGCTGCTCCTATCCACAAAGCATAATCGCCAACTGCTAAAAGTGATCTGCAAAGCAGATGATCTGTTACAAACAGCTCATCAAAATGGTGATATATCCATCGGATACGCTCACTTCTATCTTCAATAAAATTACACGCTAATAAAAGAGAGAAATCTCCTTGCAAATAAGGATGATCTTCAAGAGACCAAATCTCATTTTGCAAATTATAATCTTGGATAAGTTTTGCTTTTTCTTGCTCTTGTTGCATACTTTTATCACTCCACCTATACTCATAAAGGATCTCATAAGGCTTTAAAATAGTTGGAAAAAGGGGATTAGAGTTATCTTGCAAAAAAGGAGAGAAAGCGTCAATATACTTTTTCATATCTTTATATGCCATATTAATCTCATAATCAACACGACCATTTCTCAATGCACGAATTCTATGAACATAGTTTCTAGCTATTCTCATCAATTGCAAAATAGCTTCATTATTCCAATTCTTTATAACTACTTCTAAAAGTAGATATGCTAGAAGCTTATTTGCAATACTCATATCTTCATAGTTTTGTATTATTTCATCAAAAAGCGTTTCTTGTTTCTTAGGCTCAAAAAAAGATAAATTTTTCTCAATCCATTGAGCTTTTTCTTTGAAGTGTACTACACGATCTAATCGATCCTGTAAAAACTGAAGATTTTCTTTATTACTATAAAACTGTTCTAAAAAAAGAGGACTTTTGACATTTCCTTTGTGTTTTAGTGTATAAGTTCTCATTTCCGTTATAAAATAAATAAACTGCATAAAAAGCTCATCAACAACTTTACAATCATTATGTGATTGCCAAAAACTATCAATCCATTTACCTTCAAACTTTTGAGCAATCTCTTTATATTGCTCAGGATATTTATGAAAAATAATCTTTTGAATAATTGCTTTAAAATTTTCGAAACTGCTTAATACTTTTCCTCTTGCATTCATTTTTCTATATAACTCCTCTGCCTGAAGAGAGTCAAAATCTGGCATATCAAAAATTTCAAAAGTAATTTTAGTTAAATCTTTAAAAGCGATATTTTTTTTATCTTTTTGGTGTATCTCATCCAATACACGCAACATAGAAGAGATAGTAGGATCGTTTGTCCAAAAGGGAAGAAATTTTTTGCTATTTTTTATCTGTTCGCTTATACTCTTTTGAGAAAAATCTATATCAAAATCTATAAGTTTTTTACAAAACTCTCTTGCTGCTGCTCTTGTTTCGTAACTAAGTTCTATTGACAATGGCTGTTGCTCTTTTTTTGCAAAATACCAATATAATAAAAAAAGCAGTGTTAAGCGCTGCTGTCCATCAATTGGAATAAACCACCCATTTTCGTAATATCCATAAATAAAATCTAAATGTAAAGAATCCTTTTGTGCAAGTGAAGTAAAAATTGTCTCCAAAAAATTCTCCAGAACCTCTTTAGCTCTATCATCATCTCTTCCCTGCACATAATCCCTTTGAATAATAGGAATTTTTATCTTTTGTAACTCCATCAAATTAGCCATTGTTTTCTCCTAGAAAATTTGTAATAGTATGTTGCATTGCTGCTACATAATTATTAGCATCTTCTTGTGTCCATTTCATCTCTTGCATTTCAATTTTATTACTATAGTAACGCAAAAAGAGATTTTTAGTACAAATCGGAATAAATGCACCTTCTTTATCAAGTTCGATAATTTTTTTTCGTTTTATTGGAAAATACCCATTACCCAGTGCACTATTATTTTCTGTTGAAAGAAGCGTGAGGTTACCGACACTATCTTTATCCAAATGTTTATCTACAAAATAGTCCTCTATTTTTTTCTTATCATCCTCTTCTAATTGCTTTTTACTTAGTACATCTTCTAGTTTCTTGATTCCTAGCTCTTTTAATTCTTTGATTAGATCTTTTGTAAGTGTCTTGTCTGCTTGTGGTGTAATATGTTCAAGTGACCATTTTTCCTTTTGATAAGTAGCAAAGGAGAATTTAACATAACTCTTCTCTGAAGCTATAGTGAGTGTTGCAATATTAAAAAGTAATAAAAGATCTTGAATTTTCCTATTTACTGAACTTGAACCATAAGAAAGCTCTTCGATTACATCTTTGATAGTTTTATCTTTTTCCAAAAATAGTGAAGCCATTGTCTTTTTAAGCTGTTTTTTGAAATCTTCTTTATCTCTTGCGCTTTTATAAATTTCAAAAATATCTACAATATTTTTTTGTTTATCCTTTTGTTTTAGTGCTATTAGATATCCAATAGTATGGTAAAAAAAACGCTCTTCGTACCAATATTGAAGCATTGAAAAAACTTCTCGCACTTCATTCCATATCTGCTCATAACTTTCATTTTGATATCTTCCTTGAAACTTTTCATAAAGCTCATACTCTTTATAATTCTTTAGACCCATTATTATTTGAAAAATAATCTCTATACGGGTAAGATATGATTTTTGAGTTAAAAAGCCAAAAAATTCATTATCTTCCAAAGCATACTCCATATCATCCCACTCTTTGGAAATTTCAAAACGATACTTTTCATCTTGCACTTTTTGAACAAGAAAAGACTTGATGAGCTCTGCATTTGTCAGAGGTATTTTGCCAATATTTAAACGAATAAAAACCTCAAATTCATCTTGATTTTTATCAAGCTCATACCATATAAAGCGAATATTCTCATTAAGGTCTCTTCCATCTTCATCAATATCTGAGCCTCTTGTTATAAAATTTCTCCAAAATTTAAGATTTGATTTGCTTATATTTTTAGTATTGATCCAACTGTTTATTACATTATATGCTTCACACATATAGCAAAAATCAATATTCTCGCTTTCTTGATCATTGCAAGTATTAATATTTTTCAGAAATTCTTCACTTCTTCTCTCATAAATAATGACAAATTTGTCGATACTTTCTCCAATCTTCTCTTCCAAAACCGCTAAAAGAATATAAAGGGTTGTAAGTCTTTGCTGACCATCCACAACTTTATAAAAACCTTGATTATCTTTCTTTATTACTAAAGGTTGAAGAGGATAGTAAAGAATATTCTCTTTTTTCTTTTTTAATTTTATGTCATAAAACTCCCATAAATCATTAAGTAATGCTTCTATATGCCTTTTTTCCCATCTATAACCCCTTTGATAATAGGGTACAAGAAATTTATACTCTTTTTCAATCAAATCTCCAACTGCCACCATTCCTGGCATCTCGTCTCCCTTTTGTTTGTAAGCTATGCTAATATAATAACACAAAAGGAGATAAATGAAAGCACTTATTCAAAGGGTAAAGAGCTCCTGGGTAAAGGTAGAAGATAAAGAGATTGCAAGGATTGGCAAAGGATATAATATACTGCTTGGAGTGATGCAAGGTGACAATGAGCTAGATATAGAAAAGCTCATCAAAAAGATTATCAATCTTCGTATTTTCCCAAATGAATTGGGTAAATTTGACAAAAATGTTGTACAAGTTGGCGGTGAAATTTTGGTAGTAAGCCAATTTACACTGGCAGCTAAGTGCAAAAGAGGCAACCGTCCAGATTTTACC
This sequence comes from Nitratiruptor sp., assembly GCA_015494595.1. Taxonomy (GTDB): domain Bacteria; phylum Campylobacterota; class Campylobacteria; order Campylobacterales; family Nitratiruptoraceae; genus Nitratiruptor. The sequence goes on along the minus strand of WGAX01000037.1, from coordinate 18,256 downwards.
GAGGCGATGCCTCCACAAGAGGCAAAACGCCTCTATGAGGAGTTTGTAACTAAACTTTCTTCTTATATTGCTGTACAAACAGGTGAATTTGGAGCGATGATGGAGGTGGGCATTATCAATGATGGTCCAGTGACAATAGGGCTAGATTCAAAAGAGCTATGAAAAGAGTACTCTTTTTTATTTTACTCCCTCTTTTGCTACAAGGAGTCTCATTGCAACAGGCTACAAAAGAGAGCTACATCGCTACTAAAATATCATTACCAAAGGGCACATTTAGGCCTCTGTATGCTACCTGCCTGCCCTGGGGCAAAACACACGATTTTGCCAAAAAGTTTGCTATTGTGGAGTATGGTGGGATTAGGGATTTAGAAGAGCTAAAGCAAAAACTGCCAACCAACATAGTAGCCTATGAGTGGGCGGTGGGCTTTTATGATGATGAAAACAGCTCCTTTTTGCAGTGGGTGCGTGCCCACCCCTCTACTTTGCTCAATACCAAACCGGTGCGAATGAATGATTACTATTACGATATGTGCAATGCAAAGCTTTTGCAAAAGCGCATAGCGTATCTGGTGGATAAAGCAAAAGAGCTTAAAATTAAGGGCTACTTTTTTGATTGGGCAAATGAGCTTTTTTTGGAAGAGCCAGAGTTTGCAACAATCAAGCAGGAGTTTTATCGTCGTCATAAAACCTCTTATGCCAGATGTTTAGCAAAACTCTATCAAGGGTTACGCCAAAAAGGGTTGATGGTTATTACCAATCAAGCCTATCGCAATCCATTTTTGCTAGATCTTGTGGATTATGATATGTGTGAAAGCTATATGACAGCGATCCAAGATACCAATAAGATGGCTACGATTGATGGTATTACTACTTTTATTCCTACTACTATTTTCCAGCCGCTTAATGAGGTGTTTAACTATTTTTCGCTTTTTCAAGAGTATAAGAAGCGCTACAGCTTCAAAGAGATGATCTATATGAACTATGCAGCACCTGAGTTTATTGTACAAAATGGCAAAATTAGAGCAAAATCTCCTAAAGATATTATCTACTACAACTATGTCCTTGGCAAACTTGGTGGATTTTATAGCTTTACAGAAGTACCTTTCAACCACGCTTTAGAGATTGATGATATATACTTTTACAATCTTGGCCCAGCACTTTCCCCTATGCAAAAGTTTGATAGTTACTATATTCGCTTTTTTCAAAAAGGCTTTGTCATTTTAGCTCCTGCTTTGCATCAGGATCGCTATCTTAAACTCTCTATCAATAAAAAGCTCTATGATCTTAAAAATAGTCTGCTCTTATATCCAAAAGAGAATGGAGTAACCATTAAGCTAGAATCGCTTTATAAACCCTTTGAAAACCGCTATATTCCTACAGCAAAGGTCTTTTTGTATGCAGATACAACACTTCATTAGCGATCGCTTTGGCGGAGTAAGCGAGCCTCCCTACAATTGGCTCAATATTGCTATGCATACAGGGGATGAGCTAACAAGAGTGGAGCAAAACCGCCAAATTCTCTATCAAAAAGCTGGCATAGTAAGAGCGCAATTTGCCAATCAAATACATAGTAACACAATTGTAGAAATCGATAAGTTTATACCTCCACCATCATGTGATGGATTTATCACCACAAAAGCGAGGCTGCCTTTAGCAATTATGAGCGCAGACTGCTTTGGCGTCCTTTTGTATGACAAAGGGACTAGGGTAATTGCTGCGTTGCATGCAGGCAGGGTAGGGGCAACCAGAGAGATAGTAGCAAAAGCTATGCAGCTAATGCAAAATCGCTATGGCGCAGTGAATATATCGGCTATCATATCTCCTGGTATTCATAGCTGCTGCTATGAAGTAAGCAGCCAGCTGGCAAGCAGCTATCCAAAGCGTTTCATAAAAAGAGGCAGATTTTTGGATATTAAAGGGATGATTTATGAGCAACTTGAGCAAAATAGGGTAGAATCTATTAAAGATTACAATATATGCACCTGCTGTAGCAGTGAGTATTACTCATATAGAAGAGATGGCGTTACAGGCAGGTTTGCTTCAATTATTTGGATGGAGGAGTGATGGAGGAGCTTTTTGTAGTAATTCCTAAGCTACCGGGAGTAAGGGTATTTCAGTTTAGCGATGGATTGCAAACTTCCAAGCAACTAGCCGATTTTTGCCAGCAACAGGGGCACTATCTAGAGATTGCAGCTTTAGATGATAGCGTTTTTGAAGAGATAAAAGAGCTTGATGTAAAAGTAAGAAGATTGGACGAAAACAAAGAGCGCTACAATATTCGATCTATGCTTTTTGATACCATCTTTGTCAACTATCCCCTAAAGGCTCTTAAAAATCCAGAGGAGTTTTTGCGCAAAAACTATCGAATGATGAAAAATGCAGGAGATATTTTAATCTTTTGTCAACAAGATGAGGTAGAAAAGCTTGGTAAATTATTAGAAGATCTCAATTTTGTAGCCGTCAATCCAATTGAGCAAAAGAGTAGAGTAGTGATGAGTGCTAAGAAGATGCACGGCTGGGCAAAAGTGTAGTATAATAGTAAGTATGAGTCTATATAAAGAGTTTATTGACAACAGTCTTGATCCCTATATTTTGTTTAATGCAGAGGGGGAGATATTAGAGTATAACAAAGAGGGGGAGTATATTCTCTCAATCTCTAAAAAAGATGAACTTTTCAATCTTGCCGTCTCACACGCCTCTATGAGTTTTGGTTTTAAGCACTCCTTTTTGCATATAGATATAGGGCACTCCACCTTTTGCGCCATTACTGTAGGGTATAAAGATAGCGATCATATAGGTTTGATGCTGCACAAAAATGTCTGTAGCAAAAAGTTACACGCCATTCAAGAAAATCTACAGCTGGCCAATATCTTTACGCTTTTAGATATTGCTATTACTACAAATCTTGATGAAAATACAAACCTCTTTACAGAGTATGATGTATCTATTCCTGAGTTTAAACTCAATATCAACCGCTTTTTGCAGTTACTAAATAAAATATTTAAAGCCTTGAAAACCAGTCAAGAGGTTTTGGTAAAAGTGCACATTGCTACAGGCAGAAATATGAAGATTGAGGGCAAAAAGTATCAGGTAGTAACAATTGTGATTCAATCCAAAGAGATTGAGCAGCTACATATTGAAGATGAGGAGTTTATCCTCACTTTTGATAAAAAGAGCCTTACTATTGAGCTGCCTTTTATACTTTAGTCGCATATTTTTTAAGCTTGTTTGTAAGGGTAGCCCGATTAAGCTGCAAAGCTTTTGACATCGCTAGAGCACTTCTATACTTTTTTTTAGCAGCCCGTAAAAGTGGAATTTCAAAAAGATAGAGCAGATCCTTATATCCCATTTCTATTTTATCTTCTAAAAACTCTTCCAATAGCTGCATAATACGCTTCTCATCAATCATCTCAAAGAGGGCTCTCTCATATATTGTTCTCTTCAGCGACAAGGCATTTTTACTCAAATCTACCTCAAAATCCTCCTCAAAACTCTCCAACTCAAACTCCTCTTTGACTCTTTGGATATAGAGCCTTTTAAGCTCTTGTAGATCTTCTGGACGCTGGGAAAGAGGTGGGATTGTAATGATAACCGGAAAAAACTCATCATAAATACTTCTATATTCCGTAGAAGCAGCAATGATACGCTTATCTTCATACTTTTTCATAAAAGCTATTACATCTTTAATATTTTCAAAATCGCGAATAAACAGCGACTCATATTGTATCTCTTTGTCCACCTCATCTGCATTGAGTTTTACAATGTCTGGCATCACTGTAGTAACCAGCGTCTCTTTGCCTGTGCCAACTTCGCCTATAATCATTATATTAACGGGCAAATGAGCAGATACTCTCATAACATTGAGAGCTTTTATGCTTTGGGGTGATTTTGCGATAAACTGCTTCATAGCTGCTCCTTTTGTACAAAAATTATACAATATTATTTTTTCTAATAAGCTACAATTTGAGCGATAAAACTTACAAAGGAGTCTCTATGAGAAGATGGTTTATGGCACTGCTAGCCTTATTGCCAACTTTTGCACTTGCAGAGGATAAGCTTAATAGCGGTGACACGGCTTGGATGATTGTGGCAACAGCATTTGTAATGCTTATGACGCCTGCTGGTTTGGCGCTCTTTTATGGTGGTATGACAAGAGCCAAAAATGTGCTCAATACCTATATGATGGTATTCATTGCCTATGTGATTGGCTCAATTGTGTGGGTGCTTTGGGGCTACTCTTTGGCATTTAGTGGTGATGGTGCAATTATTGGGGATTTGAGCAAAATTTTCCTCAAAGGTGTCACTACAGATAGCCTTAGCGGCACATACCCAGAGTTTGTTTTTATCGCATTTCAAGGCACATTTGCAGCAATTACCGTAGCAATAGCTAGCGGCTCAGTTATTGAGAGAATGAAATTTTCTACTTGGGTAATTTTTACTATTCTTTGGGTTACATTTGTCTATGTGCCAATTACCCATATGGTGTGGGGCGGTGGTTTCTTGTATAACGATGGTGCTTTGGATTTTGCAGGGGGTACAGTTGTCCATATGAATGGTGGTCTTGCAGGACTTGTAATGGCATTGATGCTAGGTAAAAGACGAGGCTATCCAAAAGAGGCGCTGCATCCATCTTCAATAATTTTGACTGCTCTAGGGGCTGCTTTACTTTGGTTTGGATGGTTTGGATTTAATGCAGGAAGTGAATTTGCAGCTGATGGGGTAGCTGGTAGTGCCCTTTTGATGACAAACTTTGCTGCTGCAATTGCAGCCCTTACTTGGGTACTCATTGAATGGATTGTATATAAAAAGCCAACACTTCTTGGCGCTGCAACCGGTGCGGTAGCTGGGCTTGTAGCTATTACTCCTGCAGCCGGTTTTGTTGATGTTTTGGGTGCTTTAGTGATTGGTATCGGTGGTAGTGTGTTTGGATTTTGGGGTGTTGCATGGCTCAAAAAAGTTTTTAAATATGATGATAGCCTTGATGCATTTGGTGTGCACTTTCTTGCAGGTCTTTGGGGAGCATTGGCAACAGGTCTTTTTGCATTGCAAAACTTGGCGTGGGATGGAAGCCCGCTAAAAGATCACGGTGATAGGGCAGCACAAATGCTTGTACAGTTAGAATCTGTAGCAGTGACAATGGTCTTTACTGGTGTAGTGACTGCAATTGTCTACTTTGTATCTAGCCTCTTAACAGGTGGTGGCAGAGTTGATGAGGAGACTGAAGTTATGGGACTTGATGAAGCGGTACATGGCGAGAGAGGATTTAATATTAAGTAAGGAGTTTAGATGAAAAAGATTGAAGCAGTTATCAAGCCTTTTAAGCTAGAAGATGTAAAAGAAGCCCTCAGTGAAGCTGGCATTACGGGAATGACTGTAAGCGAAGTCAAAGGGTATGGTAGGCAGCAAGGACATAGTGAGCTCTATAGAGGTGCTGAGTATGTAGTGGATTTCTTACCAAAAGTAAAAATTGAAGTGGTTGTAAAAAATGATGATGTAGATATGGTGATTGAAAAGATTACCGAAGCTGCTAGAACCGGTAAAATCGGTGATGGCAAAATCTTTGTAAGCGATATAGAAAAAGTAGTTCGTATCAGAACCGGCGAAACAGATGAAGAGGCTCTTTAGGAGCCTCCTTATCCCCATTTTTTCTTCTTATTTATATAATCTTTCAAACTTCAAAAATTTTAAGTTTTTTTTGCTAAAATGAAAAAAAGTGCTTGCATTAATTTTCCATACCCAGGTGTGCTATAACTCCCTATTTTCAAACAAAGGAGCCTCTTATGCCTTTTTCTTTTGCCTCTTTTTTTGAGTTTTTTATGAAATTAAGAAGACATCTGTTGGGTCTTTTAATCTATGCGATCCTTTTTAGTGCCATATTTTATATCCTTTTTCATCAGCAAATCCCCCTTTTTATACGAAATTTTGCGATGATTAATGAGCTTTTTACCTCCTTTGTTCTTATTATCGCCATTTTTATCTCTTTTTTGATCTATTTAACCAACCGAAACATTATTCCTACAAATTTTGTGATCAATAGAATTAAAAGAATGCCAAAATATGTTCCATTTAATAAATTTATTAAAGAGAGTCTTCTTGCATTAATTGATGAGAAATATAAAATTATTGTGCTTTTACGTACTCTAGACAAGCACAACTATCAACTCAATCTCAATCAGATTGCAGCATTTAATCAGCTCCATAGGCAAAGACGGTTGGAGGATTTAGATATTGAATATCTTTTTATAGATAACAGTAGTAGCGATCTAGAGGATTTGATAACCAATTTAGATTTAATCAGCTCAAAATATATTATTATTACAAGTCTCAGTAATATATTCAAACAGACAATTTTAATACGAGAGACCTTGCCAGAGGATTTAAAGAGTCAGATTAAAATTATTGGTGCTCTTAGCTCCATCAGTGATGAAGATATTCAAACAATTATCGATCGAGATCCCGACATCATTCGCATATTTCCACCTGATTATGATGAGGCAAATAGTGCAATAGAGTTTCTCTTTTCAAAAATAAAAAGCTCCCTTTGTCTGGATAAAAACTGCAAAAGCCATTTTAAACCAAGCAATATCATCATTTTGCATAATGGGACTTATGGTGAGGCTGTAGCCAAAAAGTGCAAACTCTTTTTTGACAGAGAGCGCTCGAAGCTCTACTACTATACTTCTAAATCTTTTACGCCTACAATGATTAATGAGAATATTAAATTTCACACTTTTGCTTTTGAAAATAACTCTTTTATACATAGTGAAATCAAAAGCGGCTCATTTTTGGAGTTTGCAAAGCAGTGGAAGGATAGCAGAAACTACTACTATATTGTAGGCTATGAGCCAAATGTCTCAAGTATGCTTGTAGCCCTTAACGATATTTTAGAGCAAAGCCCTCAAGAGGAGGTGACTCTGCTCTTTTGTGCTACACTCTCTATGCAAAGCTGGAAAAAGAGTGTAACAGAGACGCTGGAAAAACAGCCTCAATTGGAGCCGTTTATACACAATGATAGCTTTTATATAAAATTGTTGATAGGAGGAGATCTCTCTACTCACTCTTACACCACACAATTGGGCATTGATCTCTTCCATTATGAACCATCTTTACCAAATAAAAGAGAGCCCATAAATCTTGAAGAGACTATTCAAAAAATCTTCTCATTAAATACGGAGGATACAAAACTCTTTTTAAAAAGATACTATAACAAAAATAACAACTATATTTCACTCTTTTCAGCTTTTAGTCTTGAAGTTGCAAAGCATACCATTCAAGAGAAGATCTCATTGCTTGAGAGTAAAGCAAAGATATTGCAAAACTACCAAAAAATTCTTCCAAGCTCCTCTTTCCATCCCATTACCATTTTAGTTAATGGGGATTCTATTAACCAATATGTTATTGATCAATTAACAAAAAAGTCTCTACCATCTGCTTGAAAATTGGCTGCTTAATAGGTTAGCGCCAATTTTGCTTTGGTATAATGTCAGCCAAAAGTTATAAAGGGGTGATAATATTATAGATTTTATGCATTTGCTGAGTAAATATGATCAGCTCATTATTTTAACTATCTTTTTTATAGTTATCATTGTGATATTGATTTTTTTTAGGAAGAGGGCTAAAAAACCTTCTCCACCCTCCCCATCTCCTCCAAGTACAAAGTATAAAGTAGGATACAAAAGGATTGAAAATATCTTTACTGCAAGTGAAAGGAAGTTTTTTGCTCATTTAAAAAAGGCGGTAGGAAAAGAGTTCTATATTTTTGCAAAAGTTCGTGTGGCAGATGTTATGCTTCCTCAAGATACGGAGAAAAAGGGACATTGGCGGGGGGCTTTTAATAGGGTTGCTTGCAAACATTTTGATTATGTATTGTGTGATATGGCTTTGAATATTGTAGCAGCTATTGAGCTTGATGATCCTTCACACGAAAGAGCAGATAGAGTTGAAAGAGATAGGTTTATTGAGTGGGCATGCAAAAGTGCGGGAGTGCCTTTAGTGCGGATAAAGACTGCACAAAGCTATGATGTCAAGGCACTAAGAAGGGCGATCTTGCACCAAATAGGCAAGTGAGAGCTTTGCCATCTGTTTTGGATAGCCTCTGGCTTTTGCAATTGTACAGGCAAGATGCTCTATCTGCTTCTCATCAACCTGTTTGCTAAAAAATCTCTGTTTTTTTAGCTTTCTTTGGCTTACTACGCCAAGTTTGGCTAATCTAGTGCCTATTTGCTCCAGCATTGCAAAGATAGAAGAGACCTTAACTATTTCACATCTTGCATAATTCTCCCCCTCAAAGCTTACTTCTGCTGCGCGTAAAGAGAGATCATCACCTGGAATCTGCTGTGCTCCAAAAAGAGGAGTAATAATTGGTTTGGCATTTTTAAAGTCATGCAAGTAGCGGCTAAGATATTCGATTGCATGATTTGTACGATGGAGTACTACATCTTTTGGCCACCCATTTTCGATCCACTCAAGGTACTTTTTTGCTAGTTGGGGCTGACTTGAGGTTGGAGTGCTGCTGGCTATACCATCTTCAAAAAGGGTAATGTCTTTGCGCATACCATGAAGCTGGTAGTAGCCTCCAGAATAGGGGGTAAATTGAGCCATACCCCTATCTGTACCTCTGATTCCATGAAAAATTATCTCTGGATAGAGATGCTCGCTTTTGTACTGGGCTACATATGCAGCTTTAAACTCTACAAGGCGGTTGATTTTAAAGCCTAGCATATCATCGATAGTGCCGCTCTCAAATCCTGCTGCATTAATGAGAAAATCAAATTTTCTTACTCTTATTTTGCCCTCTTTTTTAAAAGTGATAAAAAATTGATTATCTTGCTGTTTGACATCTACTACTTTGGTATTGAAATAAATAGGAGCATCTTGAAGATACAAATGGGCTAGAGCACTTAGACGAAAGATATTGATGCCATACTCTTGGATCAAAAGCACTGGGAATTTGAGACGCTCAAGGTCTACCTCTTTGCTAAAGGCGATAAGCCACTCAATATGGTTTTGAGGTACTTTTGGTGTTGGTAGGGATTGAAGCCTTTTGATTTGGGATTTGCTAAAGGCTAGGGAGTAGTGTTGCGGATCGCCCAAGACTTGATTGGCACTATCTTGCTCAATAAGCTCTTTATAGTATTTTGCTAAAAGCTCTGCTCTTTTTTCCAACTCTTGAGCATCAAGCTCAATATGCTTTGGTACTGCTAGAAGTGTAGGACGCTTTTCAATAGCTTGGGGATAGTGGCGCAAAAAGGTAATGGATTCTTGTAAAAGTCTCTTCCTTTGCTCATCATCAATATCGGGATAGAGGTTTCCTCCTGCATGCAGATGACAAGCTGGAGGTCCAGAGACTAAAAATGGCTTTTTTTCAAAAAGTGTTACACTAAGCCCCAAAGAGCGTAAATAGATAGCACTTGATGCTCCTGCTATGCCCCCTCCGATGATTGCTATTTTCATATTACCTCCAAAACTTCTAAAAGATTGCTAATTTTATAGTCGCTTTCAATCTCTTCTGATTCATAACCATAATCTACCAAAATAGAGGTTATTGTTGCCCTTTTAGCTGCTAATGTGTCATTAATAGAGTCTCCTACCATTATAGCCTCTTGAGGTGAGATTTGAAAATAGCTGCAAGCGTATAACAGAGGTAAAGCAGAGGGCTTTTTCTCTTTTAAAGTATCTCCGCCAATAATAAGATCAAAATAGTTAAGCTCAAGATGCTCTAAAATGGGTGCTACAAAGCGCTCAGGTTTATTGGTAATTAGAGCAAGATGGTATGAGGGGCGTAATTTTTCTAAAAGCTCTTTTGCATTGGGATAGGTTACGGTTTTGTTGCAAAGGTTTTTGTTATAGTAGTCAAAGAAGATTTTTTGTGCTTTTTCATAGAGTATAGGCTCGATCTTGTGGCTCTCCTTTTTGCCACTAAGGGCTCTTTGAAGTAAAAGCCTAGCTCCTCCACCAATCCACTCTCTAATGCTCTCTAAATGAAAAGGCTCTTTGCCAAGTTTTTGGAGTGTAAAGTTGAGTGCGTCTGCCAAATCGGGAGCACTATCGATAAGCGTACCGTCTAAATCGAAAAAGATTGCCTTTATCATCTCTCTCCTTTTTGCAATTGTGCAATTGTTTGGCTTTATTGGATAAGTGCTTTTTCATTTAATTTTTCTGTAAAAGAGATGAGCACCGCTTTTGTTGGGACCAAAAACAAAGTCGCTTATAATATGGGGGGTAAACTGATAGCGGATAATAAGGGTGGAGATCTCATCATTTTTGTAAATAACAGTGATTTTATCGCTTAGGCGTTTGCCAATCTCTATACCTAAGCGGTTAGAGGAGGTGATGAGTGAGAGAGTATCTAGCTGAATGCCAAAGGCACCGATAAGATCTTTAATAAAGAGGTTAGAAAGCATCGCTCCAAGTCTGCTTCCTCCCATTGCTGAGCCAAGAAGCGATTTGGAGGTTGTACCAAAGGCTAAGAGAGAGAGGATTTCACTCTCTTGTAGAGGCGGCTCACTATCAAAGTGTAAAATAGGATTTTCTAAATCTCCTCCTATTGTGATAAAAATATTGTAATTATTTTTTGTAGTTTTTAAAGAGAGCTCTAGCAAAGGGTTAGTAGGGGGACCAAAAAAGCTGAGAGATGAGGGCAAAATATCAAAAATACGATCCTCTAGCTGGTATCTGCCTCGTAGGATTTTGAGCATTCCTAGAAGTTGAAGAGGTTTTTGCTGCTCTTTGTAAAGAAGTAGATCGGGACGCATAAGAATATAGAGTCCCGGAATTTTATAGAGGATTGGTCTTTTACTATCTACCTTGATATAGAGACTTACATTCTTTTGAAAAAAACTCTCCTCCTTTTTAGGAGCATCTATGACAATAATATCCCTATCTTCAATTGCTCGGCTCTTTTTGGGTTGATAGCGAATAAGCCCTTGTAATAGTTTGATGTCTCCTTTAATATCAAGATGAGGCTGTTGAAATGTGAAACTTAGATTTATATCACTTTTAAGATCTCCTTCAAAAAATGAGTAGTGGTATCTATGAGCTTTGATACTGCCTTTGGCTTGTGAAGCTTTTATATCGTACCAGCCTTGTACTTTGATGCTATCTTCTAGCCAAAGGGTAAAGAGCAGTTTATCTTTTCTTTTTTTGATAATAGAGTTTTTTGTTGCATAAAAGCCTCTATCTTTTAGTACCAGTGCATAGTAAGGAATAACAATCTGTTTTGGTGTTGCGTTAATAGTGGTTTCAAAATAGGAAAAGATTGAGTCGATCTGTTTTGCTTTTGCTTTAATGGTGGTATGTAGGCTTTGTTTGTGAAGATTGATGGCACCTTTTGCTGCAAAGTTGAGATCTTTTTTGGGGATGCTAACAGGATAGAGAAGAGATACCTTTTTGAGTGTGGTTTTAAGAGATGGGGTATGAAGATGGAAAAGTAAAGAGTTATCCTCTTTTTTAAGTGTGATGGAGGCATTAGCTAGTGTGGCTTTTCCCTCTCCTTTGTTGGTAAACTCTCCTTTTATAAAAGGGGAGGAGAAAGAGAGTTTGGCAAAATCGTATTGGATATGCAAAGGAGATAGTGCAGGAAGGTTAAATTTTTGAAAGGGTTTACTAAAGCGAACCTTTGCATCAATTTTTTGATCCTTTTGCAAGGAGGCATTAAAATAGTTTGAGAAAATAGTAAGATGTTGTTGCAAAAGATCTCCTGTTGCTTGGATACGCAACCACATATCCTTTGGCAGCGAAGCATTTAAGTCAGTAGCTTGTAAAATGGAGGAGCTAAGCTCAAAGCTGGTATTGTGTAAAGAGGCATTACATTGGCAGTAGCGATTATTGAGCAAAATAGTAGCTTGTTGGTTTTTACCTTTTGCTTGGAGATGAAACCATCTATAAAAAGAGTAATGAAGAGGAATAGGATAGGGTTGATTGCTAATATTGGCATCTATATCATAAGAGAGCTCTTTCTCATAAGAGATATGGGCATTGACAAAAGCATCTGTCTGTTTCATTGAGGCTTGGAGAGTAGCAGAAGCTAGAAGCTTTTTGTAATCATATTTTCCTCTGATTTTAATATGTTTGAGATTTATATTTTGAAAAAAAGCTTTTGGAGTTTTAAGAGCAAATTTAATTTTTTGGGGATCTATTTTTACTATAAAGGGGCTTCTTTTGACTACAAGAGGCAAATTTTTGGGATAGAGTCTGCCGTGTAAAGTGAGCTCTTTATTTTTATAAGAACCCTTTGCAAGTGCATTACCGTAAGGAGTGTGAAGTATCAACGATGTGATGGTGCCGTGTTGAGGTGTGAGATTCTTTAGTTTTGCTCGAGCAAAAAATGGCTCATACATCGCAGTAATGAATACCTCTTTTATAAAGGGGCGAAGAAAAAAAGCTGAAGTAGAGTGAGAAGAGGGAGTAGAGGAGGAAGTTTTTGCCGTTTTTATGGTAGTGAGTGTTTTTATATTGAGCTTTTTTATTACGATTTTATCTATATAAAGCACTCCATTTAAAAGAGGCGTATAAAGAAGTGTAATTGTAATAGATGATGCTAGTGGCTGGTGGTGATAGATGATATTGTCTATTTGTAGAGTATGAATGTTGGGAAAGGTGAGATGAAAATCGATTCCCTCTTGTTGCAAGAAGTTTTTGATAGAGTTGCTTATGAGTTTTGTTTGCATTTCAAAAGTAACAACTCCCATAAAGAGTACAAGAAGTATCTCTATACAGGAAGCTATCCATCTCAAAATGCTGCTCCTATATAAAGTCCCACAAAATTATGGGAAAAGTCAGAAGGATTAAATCCAAAATAGGCTTTGATGGTGCCAATTTGCGAAGGTATCAGGGTACCAATTCCTATGCCGTCAACACTTTTGTCAAAACGCAATGTTTTAGCATTTAAGTAGGTACGATCCCAAAAAAGAGCAGTATATACTCCTTTGATGATGGGATAGCGAAACTCTATGCTAGTCTCTAGTAAAGATTTTCCTCCAAGACCACAAGGGCTATTGAGTGCTCCAATAGATCGGTAACTGTATGCTCTATTACTCTTGATGCCTCCCGCATAGAGAAGTTTGGTAGGAGGCAAAGAGTTATCTGCAAAAATTTGGGCTAGCTTTGCTTTTGCAAAGAGCACCCCTTTGGGTAGCTTTGTGTAGTAGCCAAGCTCTGCGCTTGCAAAAAGGTAGGTAGTCGTAAGAGATGATGCAAGATCGGCAAGTAAAAAATAGCCTTGGGTAGGAAAGATTTTGGAGTTGCGTCTGTCTATAAGAAGTTTTGCGAAGGGGGCGATAAAGGTAGAGGAGTGGCTCTTTACACAAGGTGATGCGCTGTAGATATCTATTTTTTGTGCCTCTATTCCAAAAGAGTAGGCAAGAGAGAAGCTCTCTTGTAAAAATTTGCTTCGTAAGCCAAGAATACGGCTTTTAAACTGTTTAAACTCCTCTTTGGTGTAAGCTATCTCATTGCTCATATCATAACTTTGCCAAACAGAGGGGCTAAAGAGGCTCAAAGCTATCTGCTTTTTTAATCGAGAGTAGCGTAGCTTGATTTGTGGCTGATGGGTATAAAAATTGAAATCTTTATAGGTAAAACTACCAACAAATCCTTGATCACTCTCAAATCCTACTCCAATTTTATAAAGATGTTTTTTTTGGCGCTCTTTCAGATAGATCGCTAAAGTTACTTGGTTTTTTATCTTTTTGCTGTAATCAAAATGGATCGTACGAAAATAGCCTAATGAGTAGAGGCGCTTATAGCTCTCATCAATTTTGGCTTTGCTAAATCGCTCGCCTTTGTGAATATAGATGTGATCTGCAACAATTTTAGGTGAGATGGTAGAGGTACCGCTGATTTGAATGTCTTTAATCTTGCATACCCTTCCTTTATCAAGGTAGATTACAATATAGGCGCTGTGCTTTTTATGTAAAATGTAAGCTTTTGGGTTAAATGTATAACTGCAATACCCTTTTTGCAAAAGTGCTTTTTTGATATTCTCTTTACTTTTGATAAATTCAGGGATAATAAAGCGTTGATGAGGTTTGAGAGTTAAAAGATTACTAATAGGAAAATTGGAAGTGATAGCGATATTTTTAACAATAATTGGCCTATTTTCTTGGATAATAAAGACAATAGTATTTTCATTGCGTAGTGCTGCAGAGATTTGTGCATCCCAAAACCCTTGCTCTTTGTAAAAGAGCTCTAACTCTTCATACAGAGCAGGTAGAAGTTTCTCATCAACTTGCGGCAATCTGTTTCTTAATTTTTGCCACCAACTCTGCTTTAAACCTAGCTCTTCATAAAGACGCTCTTTCTCAAAGCTTAGCTTACCTGCAAAATCGATAAAATACATTTTTGCGTAAGCGATTAGAAACATTACGCATAGTAGCCAAAATGCTCTCATTTTGCTATTATATCCCAATGCAAAAACGAATAAAAGAGTTTTTCTTAAAGCACCATATCTTCACGCTTGCTACGGCTTTTAACAATATCCCTTATGTGGCTACTTGTTTCTATTGCTTTGATGAAGATAATTTAGCGCTTATTTTTGCAAGCAGTAAAGAGAGCGAGCATATGCGTCACGCCCTTAGCAATCCTGAAGTTGCTTGTGCAATTCATTTATCTACCCACAAAATAGGTACTATTCAAGGGGTGCAGTGCAGGGGTAGGGTATATGAAGCTAGTAAAGTCCAAAAGGAGAGGTATTTTGCAAAATATCCTCTTGCCAAAGCGATGAGCTCTTCTATTTGGGCATTGCAGCTGGAGTGGGTAAAGATGACGGACAATAGACTAGGCTTTGGCAAAAAGCTTATTTGGAGTCGATTAGCCGATCAATGACAAACTGCTCAATTTTATGTTTTGGTATATCTCGATCGACTGCCTCTTTGTAGATTTGTGCTACCTCTTGGTGATATTTTTCATAAGGAAAGTGAGGCAGATAGTTGCGCCACGCTTTTTGGATTAGACGCAAAGCAGCTCTCTCTTTGATGCGATTTTCAAAGATTTTATATGTACCAAAAAAGAGTAGCGTAAAAACAATAGCCAAAATGATAGATAAATGGCAGTCAAGTTTTGCCAACAAGGAGTGAAAAAGCACTACAAGAGGAAGAATAATAATATTCCAAATTACAAAATAGATCGCATAGAGTTTGAGTCTGCAAAATCTAAGACCTGGAATTTGGGAGATAGGTAGATTATCTATATAGACTCTATTTGCCTCCATCAACTCACGAAAACGCATAGGGTATTTTGGCTCTTCAAAAACAAAATCGATAATTTTCTCTAGCAGTTTTTCAAGCATATCTCTTCCCACATTCTTAGATCTTTTTGCGCCTGTGCTTCTCCCAAGGCATAAATCTTGGCAAAATTTTTGCGATCAAGTATACCAAATTTTTCTACTCCTTCAATTTCGATATATGTATGGGCAAGCTCTTTTTGCATATGGGCATTGAGCAGAATATAGCCTGCCCGTTTGAAGTTGCCCCAAAGGGTGTGAGAGAAGTGATCTAAATGCAAAGGATTGACATTGATAGCTACTTTGTAAAAGGTGTGCAGAGGTTTTAGAGGCAGATTATCGCTTAATCCCCCATCAATATAGAGCTTGTTTTCAAAGGAGACGGGAGGAAAGAGAGGCAGCAGGGCAGAAGAAGCCAGCATAGCTTTGGCAAGATCCCCACTTTTTATATAGTAGCTTTTGCCATCATCAAAACCGGTAAGTGTGACAAAAAGGGGAATGGGCAGACTTTTGAAGTCTTTGCAGCCTAGCTTTTGCAACTCTTCATAAAGAGGTAAATGGTTGAATAGACTGCCTTTGAAGATATTAAGCTTAATCTTTTGAAAGGGAAATGTTTGTAGGATTTCTAGGATCTCTTTTGGGCTCTTTTTCATTGCCAAAAAGGCAGCTGCAATGGCTCCTCCACTGCTGCCTGAGAGCATTGCGATTTCTATTGGGAAATTTGTGGTGATTGTGTCTATATAGCCAAGCTGTGCAAGGCATCTTGCCCCGCCCCCACTCAGAGCCAAAGCTATTTTCATAGTGGCTTGACAACTGCCATGATGACGATGATGATCATGAGGATAGTGGGCACTTCGTTGTAGATGCGGAAAAATTTACCACTCTTTTGGCATCTATCCTCTTTGAATTTTATAAGAAAATGGCGCAAGGAGAAGTGATAAATTATAAGCAAAAGGGCAGCAGTAAGTTTTATATGTAGCCAAAGCCCGCTTTGAAACATAGCAGGATTAAGAGCAATCATCGCTCCTCCACTTATTACACTTGCCCAAAAAGCAGGTACGCCGATGAAGTAGTAGAGTTTATGCTCTTGTATTTTGACCACCTCTACAAAGCCTTTGTTCTCTTTATGCTCAGCATGGTAGACAAAGAGTCTTGGCAGATAAAAAAGCATCGCCATCCAGCTAATGACGCTCATAATATGAAAAGCTTTAATCCACAAATAGTATTGCATAACCTCCCCCATTTTTGTGCAATTATAGCAAAAAGTTTCAATACATCTAATGTTACTTTTCTTGATTTTTTCTAAAAAAGCGGTTGGAAAAAATTTTCAATCCCAGCTTGCAGGATCGAGTTTGTAATAGGCTTTAAGAGCTTGGTAAAGTTGGGGCTCCTCTTTTTGCAGTTTTTTGGGTTTTTCAAAAAAAGCCTCTGTAGCTACTGCAAAAAACTCTGCTGCATTTGTGATAGCGTAGTAGTCCAAAAAGCCTTTTTTATGCTTTTTGTAGAGTTGCTGAAGTTTATCAAACTCCTTTTGCATAACTTTTGTCCACCATCTATACATTTTTAAAGGTAAAGGAGGTGTGCCGTCAGCCTCACCATCAAGCATATCCAACTGGTGGGCAAACTCGTGCAGTCCCACATTTTTACCATCACTAGGATTTATATCACCTGCTACAAGATCACGCCAGCTTAGCACCACTTCGCCGCTTTGCCAAGCTTCACCTAGTAAAACTTCTTTTTGCTCAGATACAATCCAGCCATTGATAGTCTGCTGCTTTTTGACAATGGTCTCTGGGTAGAGATAGATTGTGTAGAGATTTTTATACATACATCTATCGTGCCCAATTGTTAGCAAGCAAGCATTTGCAGCAACTAATACTTTTTTTGTCTCATCAATTTTTAGTTTTACCCCAACAAACTCTTTTTCTTTGATAAAAACCAAAATACAAGCTTGCAATCTTTTTTGAAGAAAGCGAGGCAGCTTTTGATAAAGAGGAAAGTAGCGTAGTAAAATCGCTTCATACTCTTTGGGAAATGGGCGCAGTTTATAGAGGTAGTAGCGCAAATCTGTGCGCACAAACTCCCAAAGCCAAAAAAGCACCCTTACAATCACTATAGTAATAAAAAGTAATAAAAGTAGCAGATAATATTCCATAAGCAATTATATAATAAAAATAAAAAGGAGGCATTATGGCATTGTATGCAAAAGTGGAGAGTGTGGAGGATATTTCGCGCATAAACTGCATTTTGCGCGATGAGATGCTTATTGTAGAAGATGGAGCAAAACTGAGTGAATTAAAAAAGCGCAGCGATTATCTTTGTACTCTTACATATTCCCCTTTTTGGCAAAAGAAGTTTGGACAAAAGATAGAGGAGTTTCGCCAACGAGCGGTAGAAGAGAATAGAGTAACAGTCAAAGAGGCAAATATTGTTGCCAAATATAGAGGTTTTGACAAAGAGTATACTCCCTGGCGCAAAGATGTAGATATTGATGAGCAGTTAAAGCAGATTCCCAAGCAGGTGATAGAAGAGTTGGAAAGAGGTTTGAGTCTAGAGCAAGATATAGACATTTTAAAATTTTTACGCAAAGAGTTTTGTGATATTCGCAAGGCTATGGTGCTGTGTGAAGAGAAAGAGTGTTTAGAAGAGCTTAAAAGAGGCGTGGATATTCTTGCGACCTTACCCTATCTTAAAAGCTTTGCCAAAGCTTTTGATGAGGGTATTTTAGCAGCTATTGATGCGCTTCTTATTGCAGAGAAAGAGCGATCTGTCAATCTAGCCAATATGGTAGCCTTTGTAAATGGATGGGAGCTCTATTTTGAGGCTTTAAGCCAAGAGGATATGGGGGATTTAAGTGCAGAGGAGGTGCTTAAAATTTTGGATGAAGAGAAAAAATCACTCTCCTATATTTCTACAGAGGCTCGTTATAAAGGTGGAGGTAAAATATTGTGGTTAGTCTATTATCATCCAAAACGCAAACGAGAATTTGCAAAGCGTATCTATCTGCCAGCACATTATCGGAACCTTAAAGTAGAG
>WGAX01000036.1 GCA_015494595.1 Nitratiruptor sp. | reverse complement strand
GGTGGGGGATGGACTCAATACTCATGCCTTTTATCTTTTGGCTACCTCTGCTCTAAGCAGCGATGTGAAAGCTAGGCTTTGTGAGATTTTGGCATACAATGGCGGAATTGATGGGATGGTGCACGGCCAGATCCTTGATTGCTACTTTGAAGAAAAGCCCCTTGATTTAGAGCAGTTAAAGCAGCTGCATATCAATAAAACTGCAAAACTTATAGCAGCAAGCCTGCAGATGGGCGCAGTGATTGGAGGGCTTGATAGGAGTATACAACAAAAGCTCTATGATTTTGGGATCGATTTGGGGCTTTTGTTTCAGATTCAAGATGATATAATCGATGCCACTTTAACCCCTCAAGAGGCTGGCAAAACCACCAATAATGATGAAAATAAAAACTCCTTTGTCAATCTTTTAGGCTTAGCTAAAGCTATAGAGGAGGCAGATAGCTTGGCTAAAGAGCTAGAAAGTGCATTAAAAGCTTTTCCTCCTCATATTACAACAGCTCTTAACACTTTATTGCAAGACTACTTTTATAGACATAAAGGAAAAATTGATGGATAAAAAGATGCTAAAAAAGATGGCAGATACTATACGCTTTTTGGGTCTTGATATGATCCAACAAGCCAATAGCGGACATCCAGGGGTGGTGCTAGGCTTGGCAGATGTAGCAGTGGTATTGTCGCAGCATCTGCGCCACAATCCAAAAGATCCCAAATGGCTCAATCGTGATCGTCTCATATTTAGTGGAGGACACGCTACAGGACTTATCTACTCTTTACTCTATCTGTGGGGGTATGATCTAAGCCTAAGCGATTTAAAAGAGTTTCGTCAATTTGGCTCTAAAACACCAGGACATCCAGAGTATGGACATACGCCGGGTGTGGAGATGACGACGGGACCTTTAGGGCAAGGGGTGGCCAATGCTGTGGGTATGGCAATAGCCAGCAGATATGCAGCTAATCTGTTAAATAGTGAAACCACTAAGATTATTGATCATAAAGTTTACTGCCTCTGCGGTGATGGAGATTTAGAAGAGGGGATCAGTTATGAAGCGTGTGCTCTTGCTGGAAGATTGGGGCTGGATAACCTGATTATGATCTATGATAGCAACCATATTACTATTGAAGGTGATACAAAGCTAGCTTGGAATGAGGATGTAAAGCAGCGCTTTTTAGCCCAAAATTGGGATGTAATAGAGATAGATGGACACGATTATGAGGATATTGATGCAGCCTTGAATTGGGCAAAGAGACGCTCTAAACCAACTCTTATTATTGCCCATACCATTATTGCAAAGGGCAGCTGCAAATATGAGGGCGATCCCCACTCCCACGGAGCGCCTCTTGGCGAAGAGGATATTCGCTGCGCTAAGAAAAGAGCTGGATTTGATCCCGATAAGAAGTTTTATGTGCCTGAAGATGTGTTAGCAAGATTTCGCTGTGCAGTAGAGAAGGGTGAGCTTGCCCAAAAAGAGTGGAATAAACTCATAACAGAATCACCATACAAAGAGCAAAATGAGCTTCTGGAAAAATTGCAAAATCCAGATTTTGATGCGATTGAGTGGCCTCAGTTTGAAGCTGGCAGTATGGTAGCCACAAGAGAGAGTAACGGCAAGATTCTCAATGCTATTGCTAAAGCACTGCCCGGATTTTTGGGAGGCAGTGCAGACTTAGCCCCATCAAATAAAACATACCTCCAAGGTATGGGCGATTTTCCAGATGGTAGGAACCTCCATTTTGGTATTCGCGAGCACGCCATGGGAGCGATTACCAATGCTATGGCAGCCTATGGACTTCTCATGCCATTTAATGCTACATTTTTTGTCTTTAGTGATTATCAAAAAGCAGCTGTGAGGATTGCAGCGCTTAGTAAACTAAAAAACTACTTCATCTGGACACACGATAGCATAGGGGTAGGTGAGGATGGCCCAACGCACCAGCCAGTAGAGCAGCTATCAACCTTTAGGGCTTTGCCAAATTTCTACACCTTTAGACCAGCAGATGCTACAGAAAATGTAGCCTGCTGGCAGGTGGCTTTAAAGCTTAATAAGCCTTGCGGCTTTGTGCTATCACGCCAAAAACTAAAAACTCTCAAGCCAACCAGAGATTTTGGCGATCCAACAAAGGGTGCATACATTATCAAAAAAAGAGACAATGCCACTGTCACGCTTATTGCAACAGGTAGCGAAGTGATGTTAGCCTTGCAAGCTGGATGCCATCTAGAGGAGCGAGGAATTAATACCAATGTAGTAAGTATGCCATGTATGGAGCTTTTTTTGGAGCAGCCAAAAGAGTATCAAGAAGCAGTTATCGATCCATCTACTAAGCGTATTGCGATTGAGGCAGCAGCAGGGATTGAGTGGTATAGGTTTGCTGATGATGTGATAGGGATGGAGAATAGATTTGGCGCTAGCGGTAAAGCAGAGGTACTTTTCAAAGAGTATGGTTTTACAATAAACAATATTATCCAAAAAGTGCAACAGCTTTTAGGCTAGTTAAAGCTAGCCTAAAGTTATCTTTTGACAATTATCTCTACCCTTCTATTTTTTTGTCTTCCTTTAGGATTGTCGCTTCCATCTTTATTTTTGTTGGGAGCTATCGGCCTTGACTCTCCATAGCCTTTTGTCTTTATCAAATAAGAAGGCACGCCTCCATTCTCAACCAGCCATTTTTTTACACTTTCGGCTCTCTTTTTGGAGAGTTTTAAATTATATTTTTCACTCCCTTTAGAATCTGTATGCCCTTCTACCAAAACCTCTTTTGCTTTATACTGTTTTATAAATCTTGCTATATCTTCTAAAGTATTTTTAGATTTTTCCCTTAATTTAGCGCTGTCAAAGTCAAATAAAACATCTGCCGACATCGTTATTTTAACTTCTCTTTTAGATACTTCTACATTTAAATCCTTTAATGTAGGCTTGATGTCGCTTGTTTTGCCGATTATATT
>WGAX01000035.1 GCA_015494595.1 Nitratiruptor sp. | reverse complement strand
GGCGCAAGTAGCAGTGGCTCACCGCTTTAAAAGCCGCCACCTTCTCGCCAATCTCCTCTGCTTTTTCCTCATCTACGCTCCATACCACCATCGCATTGGCATTAAAGCCCGCTTTTCTATGCCTTAAAATCGTAGCAAACCTGCGCAAATAACCGCCCTCTTGCAGCCTTTTTGCCTCGCTTGTCAGCTTCTCATAATTGATTCCTAGTCTCTGCACAACCCCCGCAAAAGGCTCAGCTACTGGCTCTATGTCTTCTTGCAGCTCTTTAATAAGGCTTTTGTGAAAATCCTCTAGCTCAAAGCTGATTTGCTTTTTTTTAGCAACTTTCTCTTTTTTGGTGCTAGCTCCCTTCATATCGAGCTGCACTTTGATTTTAAACATCTTTTTGGTTGGCAGTATAATAAACTCTTTAGCACCTGTTTTATCTGCCATAAATTCTACTGTCTTTTGCAATCCCAAGCGGCTTGTAGGCTCCACTGCTATGGTAAACCAGAGATTAAAGTCGTGCTCTCTTTCATAGTTATGAGAAACTCCCGGATGGGTATTGATAAACTTGGCTGCCTCTTCTATATCATCCACTTTAAAAGCCACCAATGAAGAGGCATAGCCAAGTGTTTTGGTATCAAAAATCCCGGAAGTTTGTCTGATTATCCCCTCATCTTTATACTTTTTATAAATGCCGAGCGCCTCCTCTTCACTCATACCAAGCTTTTGTCCAAGCTCTAAAAAAGGGCGCTGGGTTATAGGAAACTCTTTTTGAATAAGTGTCAAAAACTCCTGATGCATAAACTACCTTTTTTATTTTTATTCTATTGGCTTTAAGCTTTGGTTTCCTTGATAGCTATCAACAAAGCCTCTTCCCAACTATGCTACAATTTCCAAAAAGGAGCGATATGAGTTTTTTTCCAGCACTTTTAAATCTTGATAGAAAAAATGTGCTTGTAATTGGTGGTGGTAAAATTGCTGCAGATAAAGTGGGGCATCTGCTCGATTTCACCAATAAAATTACTATTATTGCTCCTAAAATTGTGGATATGAGATTAGAAGAGTATATCCAAACCCACAATCTCACCTATATCCAAAGAGTATACCAAAAAGGCGATATACAAAGCTTCTTCATAGCCATCGTAGCAGTAGACGATTTAGCTTTGCAAAAAGCAATCTATGAAGAGTGCCAAGAGCATAAAGTCCTTTGCAACGCCGTCGATAGCATTGAGTATTGCGACTTTATCTTTCCATCCTACATCAAAGAGGGTGATCTCATTGTCGCTTTTTCTACAAGCGGGGCATCTCCAGCTCTGTCAAAGTATCTTCGCCGCGCTATCCAAAAGTTTCTGCCTAATGATATAGCTGAGTTTCTACAAAAGCTAAAATCTCTGCGCTCTACCTTGCCAAAGGGCAAAGAGCGTATGGCACTGCTTGATAGCAAAGCAAAAGAGTACATTCAAAAACATTTCAAGGATCTCTAATGTTTAGCAAAAAGCTTATCTGGGCATTTCTGTTTATCTTCATCTTTCTTAGTATCACAGCACTGCTTGAGAATATGCCAGCTCCCAAAAACAAAAGGGTCTATGAGGCGATTTTGCCCTATTTTCCTTATAAAATTACCAAAGAGCTTGGGGGTATTGATATAGTAGATAAAAGAAGTGGCAAAGATCTCGATATTGCCAATGCAAAAGTCTATCAAGCTTATGATGAGCTGCTAAGAAAATGGGGGAAAACGCATCTGCGACTAGATGGCAACAAACTCATAATCCTTGATGATAATCAGAAGCCTCTCAAAACCTTGACACTCAATGAAAAAGAGAAGAAGTGGGTAAAAGAGTTTTTTGGCAAAAATTAGGGCATATCCAAAAATTTCAAAAGCCCTATGCCCTTTTTGCGAACTTCTGGGAATGTGAGCACTCTTGAGCCTCCATATTTGAGACGAAAAACATTGAGAGCATCTTTGTTGCGAACCGGAATTAAGTCATCGCCTTTTGGCCCTTGCAGCCTGCTACCAAAAACATACAACGCCCCCTCTGCTTTGATCCACTCGCCACTAAGATAGTCTTTGACTAAAAG
>WGAX01000034.1 GCA_015494595.1 Nitratiruptor sp. | reverse complement strand
GATGTTGGAGGCAGATGGTATTTTTGCATAATGGCTACCTCTTTTGCCTGCAAAGTTGCAAAATCTTTTTTTTGCAAAAATACTTGTACAGCATAGACTAAAATAGCAATAAAAGTGATAATGGCCAATTTATAGATTGTATCTTCAGAAAGAAATGACGAGGTATAGGTTTTAAGAGGAAGAGACTTAGTAGATAGATTAAGTTTTATCTCATTTATATCTTTTGCAGAAGTATTGGCTAGTTGAGAGGGTATAAAAATAATGGAGCCATTCTCATTTAAAGCTACTTTATTGCCAATTTTTACTGGTGTATTGAGATTGGAAAGGGCTATTTGGGCAGGATAGACTTTTACTATTTGTGATGATTTAATACCCAAAGAAGAGAGTTTTTGTAAAATATCTTCATCTTTATAAGCAAAAAACCAGTAATTTTCTCCTACTTTTTCTACAAAGTAGCTGTACTCTCCCTCAGGAATAGTCCCCTCAAAAACTGAGGGGGCTATCTTTTTAGCTTGTGAGAGAGAAATATCAAGCTTTTCTCGATGGAACCAGTAAAAAGCTGGTGAAAGAATGAGTATAGCTTTATTAGTAACTGTAAGATTTTTTGTATCTTTATCTATAAAAACTGTCTTAACGGATTTTGTAGGCAATATTTTCTACCTTGTTTGCTTTAATATCATAAATAAATGTTGCAAAGCTTTTTTTCCCTCCCTCTTCTACTTCTAATACTCCTTTAATTACAGGAGCATAGAAGCTTATATTATACTTTTTAAGTATCTTTTTATATTCACTTGCCAAAGGCACCTCTTTCCAGTTATGAAAAATATGCTTTTTGTCAGTTGTTAGATTTGCTATTGCTTCTTTATCTAGATATGGCAATATATAGTCCAAAAGCTTTGGCTCAATATAATTAAAATCTATTTTTTTGCTATAAAAACTTAGAATCTTTTTCCATGGAATTTTATATATATTAGGATCTTCACTAAGCTTTACATAATGATCGATTATCATCGCAAATTTTTTATAGCTTTCGATTGCACCTTGTGCAAATCTTTTATCATAGAGAGCTATTTCACTGCCAGGAATACGCTCTTCTAAATCTTTATCTAGGGTATCTTCTATCATAGCAATAAAAAGCTCTTTGTTTTGTACATTTTTGCTCTGCAAAATTCTATCAAATAAAAGTACATAGTCTGGATTAATAGCAGTTTTTTTGCTCTTTTTAAAAAGAAAATTGTTTGGATTAAGTCCTTTAGCGGCTGAATCAAATTCTATAGCTATTTTTATTGCTTTAGTTTTTAGCTCTATTGGTAGAGCAATGAGCAAGTCCAGTCCATCAGTAGAATTAATATCACTGCTTTTTTTGGCCAAAATTTTAGCTATATTTTCTATCAATAAAGTAGTTTGTATAAGCGAGTGCTTTTTTCCTATATTTTTTGCTGCATTATCTACAATATGAAGGGCAATGGTGATTAGTGAAGATATGGCTACAATAAGCGATAAAGTTATTAATAAAACTATAGATTTTCTCAAAATTTACGCTTTTAAGATATAATTTGGCGCAATTATATAATAGGTGCGTAAATAAGAGGATTTATGAATAAAAGTGTGCTGTGGGGAGCTGTAATAGTTTTGACAATAATGGTAGGAGGGCTTCTTTTTTTTTCACCTCAGGAGAATATGCAATTTAAAGAGCTATCTTTTAAAGAGCAGCAGCTGTCAAAAGTAAAACAAAATATTGCTATTGATTATCATAAAAGTAGCTCAGCAAAAGGTATAGAAGTAAAGAAAGAGACTCAACACAAAGATGAGAAAAAAGTAGACTCTTCTATCAAAGCGGCTACGATTGATCACTATAATAAATATCTTATTCAATTAATTGATAAGAATCCAAAAGATAAAGATCTTAAATTAGAGAATAAGCCGGGTACATATGTGTATGTAGAAGGCAAAGTAGATGGAAAACAGTATGTACTAAGAGTTCCTAAGTCTGTGATTACAAGACCAGGTATCAAGCTTAAAATAACAGATTTAAAGACAAAAAAAAGCATAGAATTAGATGCATCTTTTCTTTCTGAAGCGGCATTTTTACCTACAGGTTCCACATTCCGGGCTAATATTGATACGCAAAATCCTAATGATGTACAAACAGATATAGAATTACCAGAAGAAAATCCACCATTTCCCACATTTAGAGAATAAGGAAAAGTCATGAAAAAAGCTTTCTCTCTCATGGAGCTTATGATTGTTATCATCATCTTGGGGCTTTTGGCTTCACTCGTTTTGCCAAACTTGATTGGCAAAAGTGAAGAGGCAAAACAAAAGCTTGTATGTGTGCAGATGCAAAGTATTGCGCAAGCATTAAAGATGTTTAAGCTTGATAATGGTAACTATCCCGATACAGAAGAAGGGCTTAAGGCTTTAGTAAAAAACCCTGATTCTGAAAAGTATCCAAATTACTCTGAAAAGGGTTACTTTTCTAATGGACAACTGCCAAAAGACCCATGGGGACACCCTTATATCTATCTCAAAACAGAAGATGGATTTAACTTGGTCTCTTTAGGGGCTGATGGCAAAGAGGGCGGTAAAGGTGAAAACAAAGATATAAGTTATGAAGACTGTCTCAAAAAGTAGTTTTACGCTTTTTGAGCTACTTATTGTCATTCTTATTATTTCTTTGATTTATGGTATTTTTGTACAAAAACTTTCTCACAAAAGGATAATAAGTCAAGAGGATAGATTAAAATATCTAGATAAAATCCTTTCACAATACGATTTTAATGAGAGTGCCGAAATTGTTTGTATAAATGATTGTAAAAGCTGTTTTATCCAAGTTGATGGTAATAGAGTTGAAGATATTGATCTTTTTAGCGAAAATGTAAAAGTATACGATTATGATATTCATGGTCTTCTTTCACAAATTAAATTTACACCGATTTTTAAAGATGATACTCCTTTAGAGGTCTGTTTTCGTTACTCTCTCTATCCAAATGGCAGTCACTCCAGCTATATTTTAGAGTATAAAGATAGCTTCTATCTCTATTTTGCTTATATGAGACCTACAGAAGTTTATACAAGTATAAGTGAAGCCCAAAAAGTATTTGATCCTAGTCAATGGGTGCCAACTGAAAGTAGTGAATACAATTTTTAAGGTAAGGTATGGTTTTTCGCTATAAGGGAATTGAGAAAAAAAGTGGCAAAAAAGTCAAAGGTATTATTGAAGCTGCCGATCTGAGTGATGCAAAGAGTAGGCTTAGTGCCAAAGGCATTCTCTTTACTTCTATTCACGAGTATAGCGGCAATATTTTTGATAAGCTCTCTTTCAAAAGGCGCTACAAGCTAACAAACTTAGAGCTTGCTACCCTAAGCCGCGATCTATCTATCTATATAAAAGCTGGTATTCCTATAGCCAATGCCCTTCGCTTGGCACAAAATCAGTATGCAGGTAACAAAAAAATATATAACTTTTTAGGCTCTGTTATCACTTACCTCGATGAAGGGAAAAGTTTCTATCAAGCGTTAGAGTCCCAATCGATTGTGCAGCTGCCAAACTTTTATAAGCAGTCTATTAAAGTAGCTGAAAATAGTGGGACACTAGAAGAGGTTTTAGAAGAGCTTGCTACATTTTTGAAAGAGCAAGATCGCATCAACAAGCAAATTCAAAGCGCTTTTGCTTATCCCCTTTTTATTATTATCGTCTCTATCTTTATGGTAGGTTTTATGATTAGTTATGTGGTACCAAAGATCACGGGAATATTTGTGCAGATGAAGCAAGAGCTTCCACCAATTACCCAGTTTGTAGTTAATGTTGGAAATTTTTTTAAAGCTTACTGGCTCCAAATGGGTATAGCAATGCTAACTATTACAATAGTCTTTTCGCTTTTAGTAAAATATAGTAAAAAGTTTCGTTATTTTGTAGATCTTTTTCTCCTTAAAATTCCAATTCTTGGTAAAATTATTCAAATTTCAGAGTTAGCTCGCTTTTCCTATATGGCCTCTGTATTGCTGAGCTCTGGCATTCCATTTGTGCAAACCATTAACTTAGCTGCTAAAATTCTTCGTAATAGTGTAATTCAAAATATTTTTGAAGAAGCAGCTACAAAAGTAGTAGAAGGCTCAAAATTTTCCAATGCTCTTATAAAGCACACTAATATTATAGATAAATCTTTTGTCCAAGCTATTGCGCT
>WGAX01000033.1 GCA_015494595.1 Nitratiruptor sp. | reverse complement strand
TGATACTTTGCTTGCTTCTGCTAAAATCACCAAGCACGATGGTAGCGATATTGTGTTTGATGGCATATTCCACAATATGCTTAACAGCAAGATTGAAGAAGTTGTTAATTCGGTTGTTTCGTTTGAGGCTCAAGGCTATGAGGTTGTGAGTGTGTTTATATCCCTGCCTATCGTAGATAGATTGCAAGTAAGCTTTGCGCTTGTTGAAGTAGCGGTTAACGGATTTGATATAGCGCCCCTCAATAATAAAAGCGCCACCGCCACTTGGATAGCAAGTCGCAAAGTTGTCGATGCCAAAGTCGATGGAAAGATAGTTGCCATTTTGTTTTGGCTTTGGAACTGCAATCTTATAGACAAATTTGATATACCATATCTTACCTCCAAAGCTTGGAGCGAAGCGAAGCTCTTGGAGCTTCTTGATGTGCTTCATATGCTTTGGAAACTTGAAGCGAAGCTCTTTGATAGACAAGCCAAACTCTTTGGCAAGAGCGGGCTTAATAGAAACTACCACATAACCGTCTTTAACCCTTGCGCTTCTGCCTTGAATTGGGACTGTCATAAAGAGTGTCTTACCGCTCTTGGTCTCTTTCTTGTAGCTTGGCAAGTGTATCTTATCGCTATATTTGCCTTGGTTTTTGAGCTTCAAAAGTCCAAAGAAGCTTCGCATATCCCTGTCCACAAGTCTCACTATGCTTTGGGCTATATCGCTAAGAAGCATCTGATAATTGGAAGAGGTTTTGACTCTGTGGTAGTTGGCGGTATAGTTGAGATACTCGCCGTTTTGGAAGTAGTATTGACGCACGCTGTACAACGCCTCGTTGTAGAGTCTTGCGCAGGTAATACTCATAGCTTTGATAGCCTCCATCTTGGACGGCTTGAGTCTGAGGCGGTTTCTTTGCGTGCGTATTGCTACCATACACATATTGTATCAAAATCTAACGGAAGGAGGAAAGTAGGCGTTCTCTTCCCCACCTTGAAAGGTGAGGTCTTTGAGCGCTGAAAGGATTGATGAAAAAGT
Source organism: Nitratiruptor sp. (assembly GCA_015494595.1). Lineage (GTDB taxonomy): Bacteria > Campylobacterota > Campylobacteria > Campylobacterales > Nitratiruptoraceae > Nitratiruptor. Next base: position 6,114 of record WGAX01000033.1, on the reverse strand, counting down.
ATATGTGGATAGGACTGCTTTTAGTCTCTTCTTTGTTTGCAAAGATGATTGATGCTATTGCAATTGTTGTAAATAATGAGCCAATTACGCTCTATGAAATTGAGCAAGCCAAAAGAGCACTAGGAATATCTACCAAAGAGGCGGTAGAGCTTCTTATTCGTAAAAAATTGGAGCTCTCTCAAATTAAAAAATTTGCTCTTGAAGTAAGCGATTTTGAGTTACAAGATGCAATCGATAGTTATGCAAGACAAAAGGGAATGGATATATTCCAGCTTCAACAACTTGTGGAGCAAAAAGGATTAAGCTGGGAGAGTTATAAAAAGAGTTTCAAAGAGCAGCTTCTTCGTAAAAAACTCTATGAAACAATTGCTAAACGCGCTAGACACCCCTCACCTGAGCAGCTTAAAGAGTACTATAGTACACACCCTCAAGAGTTTATGGTGCCAAAAAGCGTGGTAGTTACTAAATATATATCTCCAGCAAAAGAGGTTCTAGAAAAGATTCGTCAAAACCCTATGTACAAGCCGCAAACCCCTCTACTCTTGCAAAAGGGCGAAGAGGAGATTCAGCTTAATCAAGTCAATCCACAATTTGCAGCAATGTTAAGCGCTCTGAAAGAGGGAGAATTTAGCCAGATCCTCCCTTTGCAAGATCGCTTTTTGCTTCTTTATATCAAAAAGAAGAAACATCTTCACAAAATCCCATTTGAAGAGGCAAAAGCCTATATCCTTAACCGCCTAGCTTCTGAATCGAGTACAAAAAGTATTAAGGACTATTTTGATAAACTCCAAGCTTCGGCAAAAATTCAAGTGATACGACTACCAAAGGAGAGTGAATGATTCAAACTAAAGATGACTTTTTTGCACTAGTGAGCGAAATTCAATCCAGCCCATACTATCGTGAGCCCTTAGCATTTGGTATTGCCAGAGTAGATAGAGGACAAAAAAATAGCGACAAAATCTTGCAAGCTGTGTTTCCTTTTATCAACTGGCAAGAGAATTTTGGCTCAGCCGCAATTTTTCAAAAAGCTTTACAAGAGAGCGGCAAAACAATCCCGCAAAGCGGTTCTGAAGCGGTATTTGATATAGATAAAAACTTTGTAGCAGAAGCCTATAGCTACTGCTCTGTATGGGTAGATGAAGCAGTGGGTAATGCGCACAAAAATGTACAACTTATCAAATATTTACACGAATATGAAGACTTAAGTAACTACCGCTTGGTATTTCTGTTTGAAGATGATGCTCCCAAAAGCGTAGAGGCGGTATATCTCAAACTCTATACCCTCTCACTTGGCAAAGCAGCTCTTAGAAGCCTCAATCTAAACGGAGCATTTGGTGTATTACACAATGTGGCATGGAGCGGCAACAAACCAATTGAGCTGGAGTGGTTAAGAGAGAATGAGCTTGAGCTTAAAATGAGTGGAAAATATCCAGTGATTGATGCGGTAGATAAATTCCCACGTTTCTTACAACACATCATTCCTGCAGATAATACGCGCATTTTGGATGCTGCAAAAGTGCGTATGGGAGCACAACTTGCCGCTGGCACTACCGTAATGCCGGGCGCTAGCTATATCAATTTCAATGCAGGCACACTTGGCGCTGTTATGGTAGAGGGGCGTATTAGCTCAAGTGCGGTGGTTGGCAAAGGCAGCGATGTTGGCGGGGGAGCAAGTATTTTAGGCGTGCTTAGCGGTACTAGCGGCAATCCTATTAGCATTGGTGAGAACTGCTTACTTGGGGCAAACTCAGTTACAGGTATTCCTCTAGGTGATGGATGTATTGTGGATGCGGGCATTGCTGTGCTTGAGGGGACAAAATTTCATATGAGTGAAATAGATTATGAAAAGATCAAAGAAGCCAACCCAGAATGGAAAGCAGAATATAAAGAATTCTACAAAGGAAGAGAGCTAGCCGGTCTCAATGGCTTGCACTTTAGACAAGACTCCACAACTGGACAGATGAAAGTCTTTAGAAGCAACAAGGAGGTTAAGCTCAATGAAGAGCTTCACTAATCAATGAGAAGAAAGCTGCGCCTCTTTTTCAAAAATCTTTGGCAAACGCTCTTTTTTATTGATGGCAAGGCTTTACATTCTGCTCTAGTCATTTTATTGCTAGGGCTTGATCTCTTTATCTTTATTACCATCGAGCGAGGTATTTCGGATGCGCTTATCAAAGCGCCTCCGCCATATATCCGTTACCCCCAAAGCTGCATTGAGCTCTTTACTAAACCTTTGACATATGAGCGTATAGAATTTTTCTTTTTGCCAAATGGTAAGCTAGCTGCACCTCTTTGCCAAAAGGCTGCCAAACTTATTCAAGCTATTAAAAAAGATCAAAGTTACGCCTACTTTTCCACAAACTATTTCCAAAAAAAGGATGAATTGCAAAGACTGCAAAGAAGTATTGATACGCAGATGCAGCACTACAATAATACTCTTTTAGAGAAAATAGCAAAAGAGGAGAGTGGCAGATTAGCAAAACAGAAGCAGCGCTTCTATAAACAGCTTCAACGCATTGCACTGCTCAAAAAGGAGCTTGCCACTTGGCCAAAAGCGATCCACATTGCAGTAGTCAAAGAGAAACTTCTACCCCTCCTTGCACAGAGCAAAAAACTTATCATAAAGCAAAAGGAGCGCTATACCTTTACATATCCTTTTATCTACTTTTATACAATGCTCAAATTTCTCCTCCCTCTTTTCATCGTTGCATTTTTGCTCTTTTACAAAACCCGTAATGCTTCAACTATCAAAACCAAAGCCCTACATCTTCTTAGCGCTCATCTGCTTTTTATTACAGCACTTCCAGCAATTTTCTATACCTTAATACTCATCTATGACATTATTCCCAAAAAATTTCTCGCCCTTGTGTTGCATAGACTCTATGAGTGGGGAGTGCTCTATCTTGGTTACTACTTTTTAATTTTTGTTGCAGCTACACTCATTGGCTATGCAATCTATCATATTCTCAAGCGTGCACCCATTATTGAGCGAGCAAAAAGAATAAAATCGATGCGTTTTGCAAAACGGCAGGCTTTAAATAACGGGAAGTGTCTGCAGTGCGGTATGAAAGTAAACTACTATCAAGATAACTTTTGCCAAGGGTGCGGGAATAGGCTTCTTATCAACTGCCCTCACTGCAAAAGTAAAACGGCAAAAATAGCCTCCTACTGCCGCCATTGTGGAAAAAATATTTATTAATATCTAGGGGTAGATATGCACCCTCAAACGGTAAAGTATTCCCCCCTCTTCAAATTCAACAGTAGTTGTACGAATAGTATCAACATCAATAATCACACTCTCATCAGAAGTTCGTACATCCTCTTCAATCAAATAGCGTTTCATCCAGCGCTTATTTGGATCTGGGATAATATTGAAATAGAGCTCATCTCCATAGTACGCTACCCAAAAGCAGGCTTTACCATAGCGGTATCTCAAACAGATCTTTTTTGCTTCTCCTCTTGCTATAGAAAACTCATACAAATAGATAGGATACTCTCTTTTACCAATTTTCAAACTGCCTTGTAAATTGATCATCACTATATCATTTTCACTACCATAGCGCTCATATTTTTTATAAAGAATTTTTAATTTCAGATTCTCATTTTCTAGCGCAAGTCTTCTATTTTGCTCCTCAATTATACGGCGCTTCTCATAGAGCTTTTGGCGCTCAGCCTCCTTTTTCATATAGAGCTCACAAATCTCCTCCTGCTTTTGGGGTGAGAAGTGCTTAAAAATCTCAACATCCACCCCACACTGCTTGGAGCTACATCCGCCAAGTAGCAGTACCAAAAGGATAAAGCTAAGCCAGATACTTCTCATCAATATATTTAGTATCATACCTGTTTTCCAAAAAGTCTGGATTTTCCATCATCTTTTTGTGAAAATCTATAGTAGTTTTAATACCTCCTACCTCAAACTCTTCTAGTGCTCTTTTCATTTTGGCTATGGCTTTAGTGCGATTTTCTCCCCATACTATAAGCTTTGCAATCATAGAGTCATAATAGGGAGGTACGATATAGTTGCAGTAGACATGGGTATCTACTCGCACATCCTTGCCGCCGGGCTGAATCCATGTTTTGATTTTGCCCGGACTTGGTATAAATTTTATTGGATCTTCTGCATTGATGCGGCACTCCATAGCATGACCTTTAAGCTGTACCTCATCCTGACTAAAGAGCTTCTCACCCTCTGCAATGCGTATCATCCACTCCACTATATCAATACCACTCACCATCTCACTTACTGGATGCTCTACTTGCAGTCTCGTATTCATCTCCATAAAGTAGAAATTCTTATCGGCATCTACCAAAAACTCAATCGTACCAGCATTCTCATAGCCAATCGCTTTGGCAGCTTTTACGGCAGTCTCATGCAGCTTCGCCCTCGTAGCATCATCCAAAAATATTGCAGGCGACTCTTCCACCATTTTTTGATGGCGTCTTTGCAGTGAGCAGTCCCTCTCTCCTAAATGTACCACATTGCCATAGCTATCACCCAGAAGCTGCACTTCGATGTGTCGCGGGCTTTTGATAAACTTTTCCATATAGATCGTCCCATCGCCAAAAGCACTAATTGCTTCACTTTCAGCTGCCAAATAGGCATTTTCTATATAGCTCTCATCTTCCACTACCCGCATCCCTTTACCGCCACCACCACTTGCAGCCTTAAGAATCACAGGATAGCCTATCTCTTTTGCTATTCTTTTAGCCTCTTCTACATTCTTTATAGCTCCATCGCTTCCAGGTACCACAGGCACCCCTGCTCTTTTCATCACCTCTTTGGCTTTTGACTTGTCACTCATAAGCTGCATCACTTCAAGGCTTGGACCTATAAACTTGATGCTATGCAGATTGCAAATCTCCACAAACTGTTGATTTTCGCTCAAAAACCCATATCCTGGAAAAACAGCATCTGCCTCTGCAATCTCTGCAGCACTGATAATTGCTGGAATATTGAGATAGCTTTCGCTACTCTTCTCCCCTCCAATACAAATAGCAGCATCTGCAAGCCTTAGGTAATGTGCATCTTTGTCAGCTTTGGAGTAGATGGCTATCGCTTTTTTACCCATCTCCTTGATAGTGCGAATAGCACGCAGAGCGATTTCACCTCTATTGGCTATGAGAATCCTTTCTAATTTTGCCATTTAGAGCCTTTCAACCAGAAATAGAGGCATATCATACTCTACTGGCTGCCCATCTTCAACTAAAATCTCCAAAATCTTACAATCAAACTCTGCTTCAATCTCATTAAAGATCTTCATCGCTTCAATAATACCGATAGTTTGGCCTTTGCGCACAGTGTCCCCCACATTGACAAAAGGAGGACTATCTGGACTTGGAGCTCTATAAAATGTACCCACCATAGGAGAGGTGATATATTCACCCTTTTTCTTTGCAGCTTCTATCTCCTCTTTTGGAGGCTCATTTACAGTTTGAGGAGCAGGAAGCGAGGGAGCAGGAGTAGGTGTCTCTATTTCTGTTAGGGAGCCTTTTTGCAAAGAGATTGCAAAATTATCCTGTTTAAGTTTTAGCTTTGTTAGACCACTCCTATCAAAAACCCGAATAAGCTCTTTGATCTCTTTTAAATCCATAGAAATAACCTTTTTATGGGATAATAATTATTTGCTATAATATCATAAATTTTGTAAATATTTTTTTATGTAAACAAAGGTTTTTGATGGGACTCAAAGCAGACTGCTGGATTCGCCAAAAGGCGCTAAATGAGGGGATGATTGAGCCTTTTTGCGAAGAGCAAGTAGGCAAAGGGGTGGTCAGTTATGGACTAAGCAGCTATGGGTATGATATAAGAGTAAGTGATGAGTTTAAAATCTTTACCAATGTCAATGCAGAGGTAGTCGATCCCAAGCATTTCGATGAGCGCAATGTAGTCGACTTTAAAGGAGATGTCTGTATAGTTCCGCCAAACTCCTTTGCTCTTGCGCGTACAGTAGAGTATTTTCGTATTCCACGCAATGTCTTAGCCATATGCGTTGGCAAAAGCACCTATGCAAGGTGTGGCATCATCGTTAATGTTACCCCCTTTGAGCCAGAGTTTGAGGGGTATATTACTATTGAGATTTCCAATACTACCCCCTTACCAGCCAAAATCTATGC
>WGAX01000032.1 GCA_015494595.1 Nitratiruptor sp. | reverse complement strand
CAAAAGATTGATGAGATTCTCGATCATCTCAACGAAAGAGAAAAAGCGGTAGTGCGTATGCGCTTTGGGCTTATGCCAGATGAGAGTGATCGAACCCTGGAAGAGATTGGCAGGGAGCTTAATGTCACAAGGGAGAGGGTGCGCCAGATTGAGAGCAGCGCTATAAAAAAGCTTAAGCATCCAAAAGTTGGCAGAAAAATTAAAAACTATATAGAAGACTAAGGTAGCAGGGGGCTACTCCCTGCTAAAGAGTGCGTAAATCATCGCACTTACTGGCAACACCGCCAATCCCAGCAAAAAAGTTACAGGTTCAAATATCGATCTTCTTATGAGCATCAATATGGCAACTACCAAAAAAAGATACCCTAAAAGCCTATAGATAGAGAAAAATCCACCAACTCCTAACATAAAGTTTTTAAGAGCTTTTTGCTTTTTGATTTTTGCTCTCTCCTCTTCAAAAAGCTCCTTAGCATTTAGCTGCTGGCTCTTCTCTTGGCTATAGAGCTCGAATCTATCCTCTATCTCCTCAATGATGTCTCGTCCTAGATGCGATTTTTTTTGCACCACCCCTTTATACCCATAGAAGCTACCAAGAGTAATAAACAAAGAAGCAATAAAAGCCAGCTGAGAGTTTAAAAGAGCATATTTTCCCTGGCTTACGCTAAAAAGAATTAAAGCTATATCAACAAAAAATGCAATAGAAAAGATTTTTTTCATCTCTCAAACTTATCCAAATCATCCTCACTTTGATCGTAGTAGTTTTTATAGCGAGGATCTTTAGCTAGCTCATCTAGCTCTCTTTTCTGCTTCTGATAGGCTTTGTAGATATTCAAAATCGCTGCTGCCACACCCCAAAAAACACCAAGCCATAGTAACCAGGCCTGATGAAAAATAGACTTCATCCAAAGCCCAAGCCCTACTCCTATAAGAATTGCTACAACAATGCTAATACCCAAAGAGAGCGCTTCTGCACCCTCTATGACTTTTCTATATTTTGGCTGTTTCATACTATTTTCTTCATTGCATCATCGATTTTTTCAAGTGTCTCATCAATGAGTTTCTCATCAAGAGGCGTGCAGATAAATCCAGCTTCAAACTGGCTGCAAGCAAAATAGACTCCTCTTTGAATCATTGCTTGATGAAATTTGGCAAAAAACTCTAAATCACTTCTTTTGGCATCATCAAAATTTTTCACCTCATTTTTATTAAAGAAGAAGCCAAACATACTGCCTCTTACCTCCACCTGCAAAGGCACACCATAACTATTTGCAATCTTCTCAAATCCTCCTACCAATCCCTTAGCCCTAGCCTCCAAAACCTGATAGATGGATGGATTATTTTTAAGCCGCCTAATCACACTAAGCCCCGCAGCCATTGCAACTGGATTGCCACTAAGGGTGCCTGCTTGATAAACTGGTCCTTCTGGGCTTAGATGCGCCATTATCTCAGCTCTTGCCCCAAAGGCTCCTACCGGCATACCGCCACCAATCACTTTACCAAAGGTTACCATATCTGGCACCACGCTTGTAAAGCCTTGGGCGCCTTTTAGACTTGCACGAAATCCACTCATCACCTCATCAAAAATCAAAAGCGCCCCATATCTGTCGCAAAGCTCGCGTAACTCTTGCAAAAATACTTCATCTGCTGGCACCAATCCCATATTACCAGCAATCGGCTCAATAATAACGCAGGCAATATTATCACTGGCTGCAAAACACTCTTTAACACTCTCTATATCGTTATAGCGAGCTAAGAGAGTGTGCTTGGTAAAGTCAGCTGGCACTCCCGGAGAGCTTGGCACACCAAATGTTGCTGCACCGCTACCAGCACTCACTAACAAAGAGTCACTATGGCCATGGTAACACCCCTCAAACTTAACAATATCATCCCTACCTGTATAGCCTCTAGCTAGCCTAATGGCGCTCATTACAGCCTCAGTACCGCTAGAGACAAAACGAATCTTATCAATTGCATCAAAGAGCTCTACTATCTCTTTGGCTAATTCAGTCTCCAAAAGTGTGGGCGCTCCAAAGCTAAGACCTTTTTTGGCTTGCTCACATACAGCTTCCAAAGTCTCTTTGTCAGCGTGCCCAAAAATTAGAGGTCCCCAGCTTTGCACATAGTCGATATAACGGTTACCATCTATATCAAATAAAAAAGCCCCCTCACCTCTTTCAATAAATGGAGGTACACCTCCAACACTTTTGAAAGCTCTTACTGGAGAATCTACGCCTCCCGGAATATATTGCAGCGCTTCATTATAAGCTTGTTGACTCTTTTGGAGCATTTTTATCCCTTTTTTATTTTGATTTTATCTTAAAATTGATTATAATCCCTTTATGAAGCGGCTTATAATCTCATTTTTTATTACACTTCTTCTCTATATAGTGCTATTTTTCATTATCAAAATCGATTTGCAAAGAGCTATTAAACTTCCTCCAAAAAAGCGATTTTCCATAAGCACTCTTCGCCTCATTAAACAGCCAAAACCTTCTAAGCCAATACCATCACCCTCCACAATAACCCCACCAACACATAAAAAGCCTTCCATTCATAAAAAACAAAAACCTCAAAAACATCTACCAAAAGCTTTTCCCAAAAAACACCAAAAACTAGCAAAGAAGAGAAGAAACAAAAAGACAAAAATTGCTAAAAAAAGAGCTTTTCACAAAGTTATAAAAGAGAAAAACAGTACAAAGCCAATTCCCGTACCCTTGCCATCTCTTAATACCCTTTTTGCCAAAAAACCTCCCACAAATCAAACAAAACCTCCTCCCAAGGAGATCCAAAAGCTCTACAAAGATGAGTTTAGCACCTTTACAAAAGAGCAACAAAAATTTATCAAAAACAATCTTGCAAAAATTGCAGCAATTACACAAAAATATCTCTACTTAGGAGGATACCCCTATATTGCAGTAAAAACAAGGCAAGAAGGAGTCAATATTGTAGAGTTTTATCTCCATCCCAATGGTGATATTACAGATCTTAAACTCATCAAATCAAGCGGTTATGAGGCACTTGATACAAACAGTATAGAGACAATCAAAGCAGCCTATAAAGATTATCCTCTACCTCAACAAACAACTAAAATCAGAATCTATATTCACTATACTATTATATATTAAAGGAGACATCTCTTGGGTACAAACTGTTTTGGCTTATCAAAATAAAACCCCTGGGCATAATCTACGCCAAGGGCTTGCACTTTGAGAAAAATCTCTTCACTACTTACAAATTCCGAGACGGTTTTTATGCCTCTTTTCTTGGCAAAATCGACAATCGTAGAGACAATAAGCTCAGAGTTCTCATCAATACATATATTCTTAACTAATGAGCCATCAATCTTAATATAATCAATTGGTAGTCTTAAAATATGCTCAAAATTGGAATAGCCGGTACCAAAATCATCAATAGCTATTTGACAGCCGATCTCTTTCATCTCTTTGACAAAACGATAAACTAAATCGTAATTCTCTATACCCTCTGATTCTACAATCTCTAAAATCAATCTGTTATGTACATGGTAGCGCGCTATTGCCTCTTTTAGCTTGTGGACAATTTGCTGATTCATAATATCAAGAATAGATAGATTAATAGAGAAGCTACAAGGACTATTGTAAAAGTATTCACAACTCTTTTCAATCATAATCTCAGTCAATTTATAATAAAATTTGCTCTTTTTAGCTATTTCCAAAAAGACACCCGGAGAGATCACAGAGCCATCATCATCTAAAATTCTTATTAACGATTCATATCCCTTTGGCTGTAATGTTTTCGTACTTACAATTGGTTGAAAAAATGGAACAACCCGATCAAGCTCAATAGCCTTTTTGAGATTTTTGACCCACATAATATTCTTTTCATACTCTTTTTCAACTTTTGCATCTACCACCTGATCATAAATCTCATAAACTTTCCTATGTTTTCTAGCTTTTTTAAGAGCAATATCTGCTTTTTCCAATGCTCCCTCTTTACCGCTCACTGCCCCCATTGTGACATGAAGAGAGAGCTCTTTATCTCCATAGAAAAAGATCATATTCTCTATTTTTTTGACAAAAATGTTGAGAAAGTGGCGCAAATCATTTTCGCTCATTCTGTTTTTAAATAGAAGAGCAAACTCATCTCCTCCAATTCTATAGAGTTTTGGATTATTTGTATTGATAAGATCTTTTAGCTTTTTAGAAAAATCTTGCAAAATCTTATCACCAATCCTATGCCCAAAAAGATCGTTGATCTCTTTAAAAGCATCTATATTGATAATAACAAGGCTTGCATCCTCTTGCTCTGCTAAGTCCTCTTGAAGTTTTATTCTATTGGATAAGCCTGTTAAAGAGTCAATATAGAGCCTATCTCGCAGCTCTTTTGTCTTTTGGGCCACCTGTCTTTCCAACTCTTTATTGATATCCTCTTGATATTTTGCATAACTTTTTATTTTGTTATGCATACTCTCCAATACTGCAACAATTGCCCCAATCTCATCCTCTCTTGCTCTAATAAAAGAGGGAAACCGCAAATCCCGTTGCAGTGAATAACGCCCCAACTCTGTAACAATTTTTCTCAAAGGAGAAAGAAGCTTATCTAAATAGATACTAAACAAAATTAATAACAATCCTATACTTGCTATAAACATCCATAAGAGCTTACTATATCTCTCTACAACCTCTCTATAGTGCTCATAAGAGTAAATCACATGCATTCTTCCAAGGTTTTTTTTACTATTAGGCTCAAAAATACTTTTGGTAAATACAAAATAATCTTTACTCTCCATATTCTGTTTCATATAGCTAGCTATAATTTTATTATGACTCATTATAGTAATGCCCAAAATATTTTTGTTGTGATTTACTACTTGCTTGACCAATTCATTAATCTTTTTATAAAATCCCAAATAGAGATTCATCGAAATAGTAGGAATAATCGTATCTACAACGACTTCAGCTTTTGATTTTTCCATATTTTTAAAAGCTTCTTTTCCTACCTCTTCAAATGTGTAGAAAATAAAGAGTATAAGAGCAGATGAAACAAGAAAGAAGTGCAATAAAATCCGTCTGCTTAATGAATGCTTAATAGATTTCATTCTACAATCTTTACTATCCTATAGAGTGTATCTATAAACTCAAATCTATTTTGCAATAAAACCTTTTTATTAAGAAATATCTCTACATCTTTTTCAAGCGCTACATTAAACAAAAAGCCATAAAAGAGATCCTCTTTTGCATATGTAAAAGAGTAAATGTTTTTTCTTTTTATCAATGTTGCCACTTTTTTTATATCTCCCTCTTTTAATTTCATTACATAGAGTGCATCTATATTTTTTACAACACTTTTATCGGATAAAAATTGGTTTATATTTAGAATTTCTACTATAAATTTAAAACCATGTAAGCCAAAGGGATAATTTTTATAAATTTTCTCTTGCATAAACTCTGCGCTAAAAAGATCTACCCTCTCACACACAATACAAAAATCTACCCTTTTATCTGGAATATTTTTAGCAACATTCTTATCAAAAAGAATAAGTTTAGGATAGATAGATGCTTGAAATTTCAAAAGCATATTGTTATACTCATAAGCAACAAGTAAAAGATGCCAAAGAGCTAGCACGATAAAAGCTCGCATTAAAATCCTTTTTTAATACTTAAAAGAATCTCCCTTCCCTTTGTATAAGGGTAATCATTCCTATAGGTAAGAGGAGGAGCTGGATATTTAGCCAAAGAGCCCGTAATATTTTTGAAAGCTATCATAAACTCAATATCTTTTTTCGGTTTATAAGAAAAAGCCACATTCATAATATGAAAAGGTTTAAGCTTCTCTCTTCTATCAAAAAAAAATCGTCTTTTTGCCCCAATATAGCGGTAACTCACAGAGGAGGAGAGATCATAACTCCACTGTTTTACAAAATAGAGTTTTAAAAGATTATTGGCTATATTTGGCATAGCTCTTCCACAACTCCATTTACCATACACATAAGAGTAACTTCCATAAAACTCTAATGTATTAGAGAGCATCTTTTTCCACTCAAACTCTAAACCATACAGAGAATTTTTTGAGTGATTAAGAAATATGTGCTTGCTATTAATATTATTAATAATATTACGATTTTTTAGATAAAAAAGGGATATTTGAAAGAATTGATCAAACATAAATTTATTGGTGTAGCTCAATTCATAAGCACTAACCCTTTCTGGTTTTAAGTTAGGATTGCCCACGCGCGTTGTATTGTTAATAGTAAAAAGCTCCTGCCACGATGGATTGCGATGGGATCTACTATACATCAACTTTATGACATTCTTATCATTGACTCTATAGACTGCGCTTACTCTTGGATTAAAACAGTCATACTTGGAAAAAGTCTCATAATTGATGCCATAATAGATACTCATATCATCATTGACACTATAAGTATCGCTCGCATAGACAATAGTTGCTCTTCTACTCGCATCAGGTTTAATAAAAGGGTACGTAGCAGAATAGTCAATAATTTCCTTACTTCTTCCACTTCTATCTGTTGTCACCGTTTTAAGAGTATAGGTCTTTTCTCGATATTTATAGACTCCTATATCAATCCTATGTTTTGCTAAAGTATATGCAGCACCTACATTTGCATATAATGTCTGCTGTTTGGCTTGATAAAAACCAAAAATTCCATGAGAAAAAGTAATAAAATCTTTGGGATTAAAAGGATTGGGATAGATAAAACCTGAAGGTGCAACATGAGAAAGACTTGTAAAAGAGTCTCTTTTCATACCGCTTTTTACATAAAGCTGCAAAGAGGTATGCAGAGATTTTTTATAACGCAGCTCCAAAAGAGTACTGGGTAAACGAATATAATCCTCTTTGTGAGGTAAAATATAGCTAAGACCAAAGGCATGTCCCCGCTTAAAATAGTTGTGCCTCAATCGCAGTTTTAGATCTTTCCAAGAGCCATAGAGTGCAAAAGAGTAGTTTTTAATCCAAAGAGGTATATCACCACTTTTTGCCAGTTGCATATTCTTTTGGCCATATACCCCTGTAGCTAATATATCAGGACCCGCAAAAATAGCCTTATCATCTTTTTGGAGATAGAGCTCTGTATAAAATTTCCAAGGACCTAAAAGGATATTTTTATACATTCCAATTCCACTATAACGGTAAGAGCCATACTTTACAAAAGCCTTTGCACACTCCTCTTCACCAAAATTTTCGTGATAGGTAGTTACATAAATAGAGCCTACATAGGAGTTCATCCCCTCAATCTTGCTACCAGGTCCTCGTACCACTTCAATTCGCTTAATAAGCTCAATTGGCATAGCAAGATAGTGGCTATATTGATCCACCATCACATCATTAACTAAAATACCATCAATAAAGAGTTTGCTCTGTCCATATGCTAAAGGATTCGATCCTCTAAAAATAGCTGTTTGCATATCGAGATTATCACTATAAATATCTACACCCGGAACAAAAGCTAAAGCCTCTTGGAGATTACTTACACCAAGTTTTTCTAACTCTTTCCCTTTATAGACAGACTCAATGAAAGGCTGAAAAAGTGCATTCTCTTTACTAACAGTAGCAATATAGGAGTAGTGTTTGATTTCTTCAAAAAGATTTGATTCGTTAGCTACCAATCCTATAGACAAACATACTAAAAGAGTTAATTTTTTTTTACCATATCCCCCTCTCTTCATAACGTTGTAAAAGTACTGGATTATCTCTTTCGAGCTTCTTAACATCTAAAAGGCAAGGATAACGAGGCGAGCCATACCCTTCTTGCAAAGCTCCAATAATTGCAAAATCTATTTTAAACATACGCAAGAGTCTTACCAATCTCTTCTCCATAGCACTGTAAGCATACTCCACCCCCACATCTTTCATCTTAAAATAGACTTTCTCTTTAATAAATCGTGTCATAATATATTTAGTATCGTGCATATTGCGATATTTTTTAGCAATAAACACTCTAGAAACCTCTCCCAAAGAGTGCTTATACAATGTGAGCAAAGCTTCTACATCTTTATTGATTTGAAGATGCTCTGTTGTGGGGTATCCAATGGGAGAGTGGTGAATCAATCTCGTGGTAGCGACAATATTGCACCGATCATCTAGCGCTACAAAATGTGTGGAGTAATCATCATACTTATCCCGCTCTCTCTTGTCTTTATAAAGAGATTTATCAAAAAAACCTAGCTCTTCACATACTATCTCATACCTAAATCTATATATTCTATCCAACATATTTTCATCTATCACCTCAAAAAAATAGAACATCTCCCTCCTCTATTTTTGCAATATGTTTAATGCATCCTTATAGATTGGCTCATCTATAAAGCCATACTGCTCATCTACAAAACCTGTAATTCCTTGCTTTGCCATCTCTTCAAAGCGCTTCTTGATATATAGAGCCTTCTGTTTATCAAAGCTTTTAAAAATTCTATTAACAATTGTCACCTGTCCAGGAGATATACAGGCTTTTGCCTCAAACCCCATCCCCTTTTCATATCTGCACCACTCCTCAAACTCCTCTTGATTTTTAAAATCTTGATAGACAAAAGAGACGGGTAAAATATCTGCACTTTTAGCATCTACTAAAAACTTTGCCAAAATGTAATCTATGGTAGGATTACCTATCTTCAGAGTACTTTGCGCAATTTTTAGATCACTTAAAAGATCCAAAATACCCAAAAAGGCAGCACCAACTCTTTTGTTAATCTTAAATTTATAAAAATTTTGCAACGCCTCTTTTGTCTCTACCGAAAAATCTACACCTATTGGCTCAGATATAAACTTTACAGCCATTTGTATATCATCTAGGCTCTTTACTTTGGGAATGCGTATACTATCTGGATAGAATCTATTTAAAAGCTCTATCTCATCCTTAGCCTGCTCCAACGGATTAATGCGTACAATCAAAAGGGGCATAGAGTCTCTATTTTGCTGCAAAAAGAGGGCTGCTGCCAAAAGGGCTACTCTTTTATACTCTGAAGCAACTCCATCTTCTAGATTAATAACTGCTGCATCAGAGGTTAACTCATCAAGTTTATTCAGATGCTTTGCGTTGTTGGCAGAGACCATTAAAGCAGAAGTGAAAGAGGCTTTTCGTACCTCTTGAGGTTTAGGTTTTAAATAGCGCCAAAAAAAGCTCTCATCCCTCTCATCAATTGCTTGTTGAATTTTTGCTACAAATCTCTTATCAAATATCATTCTGTTTTAAGCTTTCTAAGATAGTAATAGAGCATTGTAATCTCCCTTTTTGTCAAAAAATATTGAGGCATCAATCGATGATGAGAAGATTGCAAAGCTTTCTTAAATCGTGCAAAAGAGAGATTTTTAATATTAGGAGCTTTCAAAATGACTGTCCTATTGCCATCTCTATATCGACCAAGCTCTAGCCCTCTTCCATCCTCTCCATGGCACTTATGACATCCCACCCCTCTGGGATTGTGATAGAGCATTTTGGCGTATTCATCTTTTGTAATAAAATCATCTGTTAAAGTAATTTGTACAAGCAAGAAAGAAAAAAGTAGCAGTCTCATACTAAGCCTTAAAGCAAATCAAAATATGTTTTTGTTATCATATCAAATATTTTTTAGAAATACCCTAAAAGAGGCAATTATGCAAATACTTGATGGCAAAAAACTTTCTCAAAAAATAATAGAGCATATTACTCTAGAGAATATTAAACTCAAAGAGCACTATGGTATTACGCCAGGTCTCGCCGTCATTCTTGTAGGTGATGATCCAGCTAGTCATACCTATGTAAAGATGAAGGCAAAAGCCTGCAAAGAGGTAGGATTTTACTCCATTGTACACGAAATGCCAGAATCTATAACGCAAGAGAAGATTGAAGAGACCATTATTTTAATGAATCAAAATCCAAATATTGATGGTATTTTAGTCCAACTTCCCCTTCCAAAACATATCAATACGACAAAAATTTTGGAGCTTATAGATCCTGCCAAAGATGTGGATGGATTTCACCCCTACAACTTTGGACGCCTTATGCAAGGGCTTGATACCTTTGCCCCTTGCACTCCTTTGGGCGTTATGGAGCTACTCAAAGAGTACAATATCAAGCCCAAAGGATTGGATGCTTGTGTAGTAGGTGCTAGCAATATTGTAGGCAAACCTATGGCTGCACTTTTGCTCAACGCCTTTGCCACAGTAGATATTTGCCATATTTACACAAAAGATCTACAATCTCACACCAAAAGAGCCGATCTTTTGGTAGTTGGGGTTGGTAAGCCAAAGCTTATCACCGCTGATATGGTCAAAGATGGAGCTATTGTAGTAGATATAGGTATTAACCGCCTTGAGGATGGAAGATTGGTAGGTGATGTAGATTTTGAAAATGTAAGTAAAAAAGCCTCCTACATCACCCCAGTACCCGGAGGCGTAGGACCTATGACAATAGCTATGCTTTTACAAAATACACTCAAAGCCGCTAAAAAAAGGATTCAAGATTGAAAGAGAGACTCTTAAAATTTTATCACTGGTCCAATACATGGACTGGAACTGTTGTCATTGTTTTACTCGTTATTTTTTTTATTGCCCAAGCTTTTGTAATTCCAAGCGGCAGTATGAAAAATACACTGCTCATTGGCGATCATCTCTTTGTTAAAAAATTTGCCTATGGGGTGCCAACTCCTCACATTCCTTGGCTTGAAATTCCTGTATTACCAGATTGGGATGGAGATGGACACCTTATTAAAGGAGAGGGGCCAAAAAGAGGCGATATTGTGATTTTTCGCTATCCAGTCAATCCCAAAATCCACTATGTCAAACGCTGCGTAGCAGTAGGTGGAGATTATCTGTTTGTACACAATAAAGACCTCTTTATTCATCCTCATGAAGGCAACGAATATATTAAAACTCACTACCCCAAAAAATCTATAATCGAAATAGAGGGGATTTTGTGGGTAAAAAACCCCTATATGCAAGAGCATCCGGGCATCCATCACGATCCAAAAATTATCAATGATGGAAGATACCCTCAAGAGATTTTCAATTTTCCTCCCATTGAGGTACCCAAAGGGCACTACTTTATGATGGGAGATAATAGAGATCACAGCAATGATAGCCGCTTTTGGGGAACAGTGCCCTATAAGCTCATTGTTGGAAAACCGTGGTTTATCTATTGGAGTTGGGATCAAAACTATGTGCCAAGATGGAATCGTGTAGGTAAAACAGTAGATCAGATTGAAGAGCAGATGAAAAAGGCAAAAGCGGTTGGAAGCAGTTAAGATTATCAATATTGCTGCTACTATAGTAGCGCTT
>WGAX01000031.1 GCA_015494595.1 Nitratiruptor sp. | reverse complement strand
TCATCTTTAAACTTATTTTTCTCAATAATATGTTTGCCTTCAAGATTCAACCCTGCATATTTCAACATCACCGAAAATTCATATAGCGTTGGGGTAGCACTCCTCTTTATAGTTAGCATCATACTACTATGCAATTCATAATCTACCTCAATAGACAACCTACCTGAAACCACTCCTTTAAAATGCTTTTTAATAAAATCAATAATAACTTCTTCTACTATGTGCTTTGTCTCTATAAAGACTTCAGGAGCCAATTCTTTACTAATTTCAACAGAATTTTCCAAAGAGCTATCATTATCTGTGGAAACTAATAAATCTTGAAGCAATTGATGAACTTGAATATAGAGCTTGCTTTTTTGAATATCTCTATACTTTAACAGATTATCCAACTCTTTCTCTAAATTTATTAATCTATCAAATAAAATCGCTACATAGCTTTTTCCTGCAGAGTTATCTCCCATAAAAATAGTTAAATCATTTAAATATATTTCATCCTCAATTTTTCCTATAGCAGCAAAGTTTTTTAGTTTTCTGATTTTAAAATTTTTTTCCATTTTCTATCCTTTACAACAACCCTCTAAGCAGTATTACCATAGCAGGCGCTGCAAAGAGATACCCATCTACCCTATCAAGTACTCCTCCATGCCCTGGCAAGATATGACCACTATCTTTTACACCAGCCCTTCGCTTGAGGTAGCTCTCAAAAAGATCACCAAAAATGGAGGCAATAGAGACAAACAAAGAGATAGTAATAGCATAAGGCAAATCAACTAAAATTAATGCGTAGTAGCTGCCTACCAATGTGGATATGAGCACACCGCCAACTACCCCTTCCCATGTCTTTTTTGGAGAGGTAGGACAAAAGGGGTGCTTACCAATAGCTTTTCCTACAAAATATGCTCCAATATCAGTGAGAGCTACAACAATAATAAGCCAAATAAGCGCTTCCATTCCAAAATCGTGATAGAGAGCTAAAAAAAACAAAAAAGAGGAGGTAGGATAGAAAAAGGGTAAAATATCTTTAAAATTGTACCTTTGAGAATAGGCTAAAGATGAAGCAAAAATAATAGCCACTACAAAAAAGAGGTCATCAGGATTTGGATAAAAAAGCGCTACAACCCATAGCAAGAAAGCCCAAAAGTATAAGGAGTTGCGCTCTTTCATTCCATACAATCCTAAGGCTTCATAAAATCCCAGTAAAAAAACCACACCCAATACTGCCCAGGTAAGATAGTAATTATCTATCCATCCTACTATTGCTACAATTCCAATAAGTCCAATAGCCGTAAGGACTCTTTTTCGTAACTCCTGCATAACTTTTCCTTTATTCAATTGTAACAGGAATTGTCTTATATTTTACATACTCCACATTTGCCCCCTCTTTAGGCTTAACATTGCGCCGCTGCGTATAGTCTACCAGATATTTGCCAGGATTTTTGACGCTAAATTTAGCGCACAGCTTTGCAGCCTCTTGGAGGACTTCTTGGGGAAGGTGCTGCTTTGCGGTTGCAATGATAATATGTGCTGATGGTAGATCCTTTAGATGCATCCAAATATCGCTAGCTTTTGCCTTTTTAAGTAGCTCGATATTGCCTTTTTTATTCTTACCTATATAGATTTCAAAGCCAGCAATAGAGTATTTTTCATAATTTTTATCCCTTTTTCGATCAAGCTTCAAGCTTTTTGGAAAGAGGATCTCAATATCTTCAGCCCTTTTGGCTTGCTCAATAATGTTCTTTTTATTTTGCAAAAAGGTGATCTTTTCTAAGAGATTTTCTCTTTGGATATGGATATTTTTAGCCTTTTGACGCAGTTTCTTGGCTCTATTAAAAAAGAGATCGCTCATCATTGCCACACTTTTGGCATCCTTTGGCAAGGCAAACTGTACTCGATTTCCCTCAAAATCCTCTCCCACAAACTCCTTTTGATAGGGTTTAATTTTGTGCAGGTTTGCTAGCACAATTTGCGCCTTTTTCTCCTCCTGCTGAGCCTCTTGTAAAAGATTTTCCTCTTTTTCTAAGCTTTTTAGCCTCTCTTGCAATCTTTGGATCTGCTTGTTGAGTTGCAAAAGTTTGGAGCTTTTTAGCACACTCAGGCGCTTTTGCAGCTCATTTT
>WGAX01000030.1 GCA_015494595.1 Nitratiruptor sp. | reverse complement strand
TAAACTTACTATTAAATAAACTTATAAAAAAGCTCTCTTTATTCAACCACTTTTCCTTGATATTTTGCTAAATATTGTAACAAAGGCGCTCTTAAAAAAAGTGCTTTTTACTCTTTTAATATTTTTTGACTCTCTAAATGATATAATCGTACAAATTCAATCAAAAGGACAACCTGGATGGAAGTACCTATTCACTCTTACGATGTAGTCATAGTCGGCTCCGGTCTGGCCGGATGCGCGGCTGCAAGAGAGATCAAAAAAGCTGGTAAAAAGGTTGTAGTACTTACCAAACTGCATCCTCTACGAAGCCACTCAGGCGCTGCGCAAGGGGGAGTCAACGCAGCTTTGAGTCCAGAGGATGATGTAGAGCTTCATATGTTTGATACAGTTAAAGGAAGTGACTATCTAGCTGATCAAGACGCAGTAGAGCTTATGTGCTCCAAAGCCCCAGAGACAATTAGATGGATTGAGCATATGGGAGCAGCATTTAGTAGAAACGAAGATGGCACAATTGCACAGCGTCCATTTGGAGGACAAAGCAAACCACGAGCCTGCTTTGCCAAAGATAGAACAGGACTTACCCTTTTGCAAACAATATATGAGCAAGCCCATAGAGAGGGTGTAGAGTTTTTGGATGAGTGGTATGTGGCCGACATCCTCTATAAAGATGGCAAAGCCTATGGCGTAGCGGCGTTTAACTTACGCAATATGGAGCCAGCAATCTTTAATGCAAAGGCTGTGATGTTTGCAACTGGCGGATATGCAAGAGCCTTTAAAATCAACTCCAACGCCCACGCAAACACAGGTGATGGGCTAAGCATCTTTGCTAGACACGGGCTGCCTCTTGAGGATATGGAGTTTGTGCAGTTTCACCCAAGCGGACTTGCTGGCAGCGGAATTTTGATTAGTGAAGCAGCAAGAGGCGAAGGGGGTAAGCTCTTTAACAGCGAGGGTGAGCGCTTTATGGAAAAGTATGCGCCAGAGAAGATGGAGCTAGCCCCCAGAGATGTGGTGGCAAGAGCAATTATGAATGAGATTAGAGAAGGCAGAGGCGTAGGACCAGACAAAATGGCAGTCTATCTAGATCTGACGCACCTTGGCGAAGCAAAGATTATGGAGCGCCTGCCAGAGCTTAGAGATCTAGCACTTACATTTTTGGGGCAGGATATGGTTAAAGAGCCTATTATGATTACTGTCACTGCCCACTACTCTATGGGGGGTATTCCAGTAGACATCAACGGGCATGTGAAAAAAAGCCCAACTGAGCTTACAGAAGGGCTCTATGCAGCGGGAGAGTGTGCGTGTGTGAGTGTGCATGGAGCCAACAGACTTGGAGCAAACTCGCTGCTTGAAGCCCTCTTCTTTGGTCGCCATGTGGGAGAAAATATCGTAAAAGATTTGGAAAAAGGCATAAGCTGCCACCAAGCCCACCCCCAAGAGGCACAAACTATGCTAGATGAGATCCAATTTATTATGACAAACAATGGCAACGAATCTACTGCAAAACTGCGCCAAGAGCTACAAGATAGTATGTTTGAAAACTGTGGGGTATTTAGAACAGAGGAGTCTTTGCAAAAACAAAAAGAGATCCTCAAAAACTTAAGAGAGAGATTCAAAAACATCCGCATAGACGACAAAACCAAAACCTTCAATACAGATTTGCAAGAGGCAATTGAGCTAGGACATATGCTCGATTACGCAGCATTTATTGTTGAGGGGGCAATTGCAAGAAAAGAGTCTAGAGGAGCGCACTACAGAGAGGATTATCCCAACAGAGATGATAAGAATTTTCTCAAGCACACCTTCGCATATATGGACAAAGAGGGCAATGTTGAGCTTGAATATGGCGATGTAGTGCTTGGTAAGTTTGAACCACAAGAAAGAAAATATTAAGAGGGGCGCATAATGAAAGTAACATTAAAAGTATTTCGATTTAATGCTGAAACCGACTATCTCCCCCACTACGACACAATTGAAATGGAGATCGATGAAAAGGATGTGGTGCTAGATGTGCTTAACAGAATTAAATGGGAGCACGATGGAAGCTTTAGCTACCGCAGAAGCTGTCGACACGGGATTTGTGGAAGCTGTGCAGTCAAAGTCAATGGACGCAGCACCCTAGCCTGTAAAGAGCGAATGGTAGATATGATTGAGCTCTTTGGCAGTGAGCTTACAATCGAGCCAGTCAGCAAAAAAAGAGTCATTAAAGATATGATTGTAGACAAGAGCGACTTTTGGCAAAAGTATGCAGCCGTTAAGCCTTGGCTTGAGGCTGAGATTGATGAGCATCCCAAACAAGAGAACCTCATCCCACCAAAAGAGGCAGAAAAGCTTGAAGAGGCAGACTACTGCATACAGTGCGGCTGCTGTTACTACGCTTGTCCTGTGATTGAAGTCAATGAAGAGTATTTGGGGCCTGCAGCATTTGAGAAGGCGTACCGCTTCACTGCAGATGTAAGAGATCATGCAAAAAAAGAGCGCTTAGAAATTGTAGATAAACTAGGACAAGGGGTATGGGATTGTGTAAAATGCTTTGAGTGTGCTGAGGCTTGCCCCAAAGAGATAAGCCCAATTAGCAAGATTACAAAACTCCATAACCAGATCTTTGAGGAGGGTGTTGCTAAGAGCAATGTAGCCACCCGCCACGCAGTGGGATTTAAAAAATCTATTGAAAAACACGGCATTTTGGATGAGGGGCATTTAGTAGCTTATAGTGAGGGATTTGCAGTCTTTAAGCATATTCCAGAAGCCTTGGCGATGTTTAAAAAAGGCAAAATCGTTATGCCTTGGAATATGCCAAAATCGAAAAATCTTGATGAGATCAAAAAACTTGTCAAAATCTCTTCTACTGTAAAATTTTAAAGGATAGGCGATGAGTAAACTAACATACGCACTCTATACAGGATGCACAGCTAGAGAGAGCACTCCTGAGCTTTTGAAATCTACACTAGCAGTTGCCAAAAAACTTGATATTGAGCTAATTTTACTTGATGAGGCTAGCTGCTGCGGGGCTAGCCACCTGCAAGATTTTGATGCATTTTTAAGTCTTGTGCTCAATGCCAGAAATATATGCTATGCAGAAAAGCGCGGACTTGATATGGTAACTATTTGCAATACCTGTCAACTCAATACAGCAATGACAAAACACAAACTTGATGAGGATGAGGAGCTAAGAGCCAAAGTCAATGAGAGCCTAGCAGAAGTGGGACTAGAATATAAAGGCACAAGCAATGTGCGCCATTTTCTATATGCTTTAATTGAGGATTATGGGCTCGCTAATCTTCGCAAAAAAGTTGTCAAACCTTTGAGCCAGCTCAATATCGCCCCTTTTTATGGCTGCCACAATATTAGACCTAGTGAATTGCACCACCATTTCAATAGAACCAAAGAGAATCCCTACAATCCTACATCACTTGATGAGCTCATTGCAGCCTTAGAGGGCAATAGCATAGAGTATGAGCACAAAAATAAGTGCTGCGGATTTCATGTGGATCTGCAAGCGCCAAAAACCTCCAATATCCTCACAGGCAACGCTATAGCAGATGCTCTTGATAATAATGCAGACTTGATGGTAACACCTTGTCCACTATGCCATCTCAATCTTGATGTGAAACAAAAGAGTGCAGTTAAAACTATAGGCAGAGAGCTTCCAAATCCTATGCCAATATTGCATC
>WGAX01000029.1 GCA_015494595.1 Nitratiruptor sp. | reverse complement strand
ATCTCTACACTTCTAGCCAAAGAGTCTAGATTATACCCTCCCTCAAGTAAAAAGGCTATAGGCTTACTGCCAGCAAAATCCAAAATCTTTCTTATAAGCCTTCTTAACCCATCAAAGCTAATTTGTGCAGTAGAGATTATCTCCTCTGCCATTAAATCATACCCTGCACTTACTAAAACTATATCAAAACCGAACCAGCTAGGTAGATCATCATAAAGCTTTAAAAGCTCCTCATCACTGCAGTAATCACCATAGGGGCGATTAATATTATATCCTTTGCCTCTGCCCTCTCCTATCTCCTCTTCTCTGCCTGTAAAATAGGGGTAGTTATTGCGCTCGTGGGTGCTAAAGTAGCAGACGCTATCATCGCTATAAAAAATATCTTGCGTGCCGTTGCCGTGATGCACATCAAAGTCAATTATCATTACCTTTTCAAAGCCTCTTTGCTGCGCATAGTGCGCCATAAAAGCGATATTATTAAATATACAAAAGCCCTGCCCCGCTCTTCTTTCTGCGTGGTGACCCGGTGGGCGGATATTGAGAAACGCCCTAGTAATCTCTCCTTTAACAAAGGCATCAACAATGGGCTTTGTGGATCCCGTAGCAAAACTTGCTACCTCAAAGCTTTTAGGAGTTAAAAGAGTGTCTTCATTAAGAATAAATCTGTGCCCTTTCTCATAGGCTATCTCTACCCAATCTACATACTCTTTTGTATGGATAGTAGTAAGCTCTTCTTTACTTGCTCTCTTCACAGGATAGTGCACAAGAGGAAACCCCCTTGCTATTTCATTGATTCGCTCAACCCGAAAGCGGTTTTCTATATGCTCATCACTTCCATGCAGTGTAAAGAGTGGATCATATACATAACCTACCATTTTACATCCTTTGATATATATCTATCAAAGCATCTACAAATTTATCACTATCATTTAAGCACTCTACTACGCTATACTCTTTAACTCCCAAACTCTTTGCAATCTCTTTATACTCAATATGCAATTCAAACTCTGTCTCGCTATTATCAAGCACAAAAGAGAGAGGATACACTAGCACCTTTTTGCCTTTAAACGCCTTGAGTTTCTCTTCTAGACTTGGCTCAAGCCATTTAACTGGACCCAGTTTTGATTGAAAAGCTAGATGATAGGAGGCAAAACTATCTTTTAAAAGATTGGATAAAATCTCTTTGTGCTCTGTAATCTCTTGCAAATAGGGATCACCTCTTTCAACTATCTTTTGGGGTAAAGAGTGGGCACTAAAAATTAGATTATACTCATTTGGATTATCTACACTTCTTAAAATCTGCTGGATGATCGCCTCATTAAAGAGCCGATTTTCATAAAAATTTGCAATATCATGAAACCTAGCATGAAAGTCAAGCCCTTTGGCTGTATTGTAAAAATCCTCTAGGCTTGATTTGGTGGTAGTAGTGGAGTAGTGAGGATAGAGTGGCAAAAGATAAACCTCTTTAATATTTCTGGCTACAAGCTCTTTAATAGCCTCTTTCGCAAAGGGAGGCGTATAGCGCATAGCATAAGTCACATAGGTATCAACAAGTCTAGATTGGAGTTTATCTACGAGCTTTTGGGTGTGCATAATCAGAGGACTTTTTCCACCAAGGGCTTGATAGCTCTTTTTTGCCTCATTTTTTCGCATAGCAGTAATCATAAAGGCTACAAAGCCACGAAGCAGCTCGCTTTTAATTGGCAAAATATTCTCATCCTTAAACATATTTTTCAAAAAGATCTCTACTTCTTGCAGATTATTAGGCCCACCCATATTCAAAAGCACGAGAGCCTTATGCATTGGCACTCCTTCTTCGATAGCGTATATAGTAGCGCGCAACATCTAAATCTTTTGGTAAAGCCTCATTAAAGAGCAGATGCCTTGCCAATAGATTGGCAGCGTATGGCCCAAAGACAAAGCCTCTGCCTCCAAGTCCATTGATAATAGCTATATCTCTTCTTGGCAAGGGCTGGGATCTATAATCTTTTATCTCTTTTGCCTCTTTAAAATCTACCAGATAGCCAATAATTGGGAGATGATCGTTGACACTGCTTCTTACACCACAATACATCTGTTTCAACCTGTAATCAAACTCTCCTACCATCTTTTTAGCCTCATCAAAAAGCACAGAGGGGGGCTGAGAGGGGCGATTGGCTCTATTATGCGTAGCGCCAATAGCTACAACCCCATCAATATTGGCTGAGATGGAGATCTTTTTGTGCATAGAGTAAGGCAGCTGCAATGTGGTTTGCAGATCAAAGCGAACTCCACCAACTTTGCCAATCTTAATACTTACATCATCAATAAGCTCATCATCTGAGCCTGTTGCAAGGACTACTTTTTTGGCTTTAAGATTACCAACTTTAAAATAGTCATCTTTT
>WGAX01000028.1 GCA_015494595.1 Nitratiruptor sp. | reverse complement strand
TGGTTTATCTATTGGAGTTGGGATCAAAACTATGTGCCAAGATGGAATCGTGTAGGTAAAACAGTAGATCAGATTGAAGAGCAGATGAAAAAGGCAAAAGCGGTTGGAAGCAGTTAAGATTATCAATATTGCTGCTACTATAGTAGCGCTTATTATTGCTGTTGTAGGACATGAGATAATGCATGGGCTTGCTGCTTATCGCTTTGGCGATCCCACTGCAAAATTGGCAGGCCGTTTAAGTATCAATCCAATCAAACATATCGATCCCGTAGGTACTATTTTGGTACCAGCTATTTTATATATCACAAATGCTGGCTTTATCTTTGGCTGGGCAAAGCCTGTACCTGTAAATATGGCCATAGTATTGCGTAATGCAAAAGAGTTTGGAGCAATTGTAGTAAGCTTAGCTGGCGTTACCTACAATTTTGCTTTAGCCCTCATTGGAGCTTTGCTGCTGAGTATTATCGATTTTTCCAACTCTTTGCCTTCACTTGCTCTGTTTTTATTTCTGGCTCAAACAGTACTTATCAATGTGGTCTTGGGAGTTTTTAACCTCTGGCCAATCCCTCCACTAGATGGAGCAAATGCACTTATGTATCTAGCAAGATGGCTTAGATTGCAAGCAGTTGTAAAAGTATATGAGTATATTTTCCCTTATGGAATGATTATTTTAATTGTCATATTGATGACACCCGTAGCACAGATCTTTTTCCTACCCGTCTTTTATATTTTACTCCTCTTATCTCATCTTACGGGTATTGATCTTTTACACATTATAAGTCAGATTGAAAGGATTTAAATGAGAGTCTATATTGGAAGTGATCACGCAGGATTTGCAGTAAAAGATTTTGTTAAAGAGCTTTTGGAAAAGAGAGGTTATGAAGTTGAAGACCTTGGTACCTATAGCAGTGAGCGGGTAGACTATCCAGATTATGCCCAAAAGGTAGCCGAGGCGGTAGCAAAGGATAGTGATAGCTTCGGAGTATTGATTTGTGGTACAGGCATAGGAATGAGCATAGCTGCTAATAAAATCAAAGGTATCAGAGCAGCAGAGGTACACGACTACTACACTGCCCAGATGGCTAGGGCTCACAATGATGCCAATGTGCTCTGCTTTGGTGAAAGAGTTGTTGGCAAAGGGGTGATTGAGTCTATTATTGAAGCTTGGTGCACTACCTCTTTTGAGGGAGGACGCCACGCAGAGCGGGTAGCAAAAATTATGGCATTGGAAGAGTGATATGGGTATAGAGACAGTTGGATATATCTTTTTTGCCCTTTTAATGGTAATTTTTACAGGCATTAAAATTATAGTTTTTGGAGGAAAAAAAGATGATCGATAAAGAGTATCTACTACAATCCATCCGCGATGTGCCAGATTTTCCAAAACCTGGTATTATATTTAAAGATATTACCACACTACTTAATAATAAAAAAGCCTTTACAATGCTAATGGAGCATCTGGAAGAGCGCTACAAAAGCTACAATCTTGATTTTATAGCTGGAATTGAGAGTAGAGGCTTCATCTTTGGAGCAGCCCTTGCCACAAGATTAGAGATTGGCTTTGTGCCTGTCAGAAAAAAAGGAAAACTCCCCTACACTACCATAAGCGAAAAGTATGCTTTGGAGTATGGGTATGATGAGGTTGAGATCCATATTGATGCATTTCGCGGCAAAAACAAAAGAGTACTTCTTATTGATGATCTTATTGCCACTGGTGGTACAGCAGAGGCTGCAGCAAAACTTATTCAAAAAACAGAGCAAGAGCTTGTAGAAGCCTGTTTTATTATTGAGCTTAAATTTTTACATGGTAGAAAAAAATTAGAAAATATTACAAATGTTTATAGTGTATTGGAGATAGAATAATGTACATACCAAGAGCAAGTAAATATGATCCAGATGAGTTTGGCCACTTTGAGCTTTATGGAGGGCGCTATGTGCCAGAAACCCTTATGCCAATCTTGCTGGAATTAGAAGAAGAATATAAAAAGATTCGCTTTGACGAGGAGTTTTGGAAAGATGCGCGCCACTATCTAGAAACCTATGTGGGACGCCCATCCCCTCTTTATCATGCTAAAAATCTCTCTAAAGAGCTTCAAGCCACCATCTATCTCAAAAGAGAAGATCTCAACCATACAGGCGCACACAAAATCAACAACACAATCTTGCAAGGACTTTTAGCAAAGCGCCTTGGCAAAAAAAAGGTAATTGCAGAAACAGGAGCCGGCCAACATGGAGTAGCGACTGCTACTATGGCTGCTCTTTTTGGCTTGGAGTGTGAAATCTTTATGGGAGAAAAAGATGTAAAACGCCAAGAGCTCAATGTCTTTAGGATGAAACTTTTGGGTGCAAAAGTGCATCCGGTCAAAAATGGCTCTCGCACTCTTAAAGATGCTATGAATGAAGCTATTCGCCATTGGGTAACCCATGCAAGGGATACCTTCTATGTTATTGGAACAGTTGCCGGACCTCATCCCTACCCTATGATGGTACGTGATTTTCAAGGCATTATTGGCTATGAGACAAAAGCCCAAATCTTGGCAAAAGAGCACCGCCTACCAGATTTTATACTTGCTTGTATTGGCGGGGGTAGCAATGCAATGGGAATCTTTAACGCCTTTTTAGATGAGGAGCAGACCCAATGCATCGGTATTGAGGCTGGAGGCTTAGGACTTGATACCAACAAACATGGAGCAAGCCTAGCCAAAGGAAGCCCGGGCGTTTTACATGGACAGATGAGCTATGTATTGCAAAATGAGGAGGGACAGATTTTAGAAGCTCACTCCATCAGCGCAGGACTTGATTATCCTGGCATTGGGCCAGAGCACGCCTATCTTAAAGACAAAAAAATTGTTAAATATGACACTATTACCGATGAAGAGGCACTCGATGCGTTTGTATGGCTCAGTCAGGCTGAGGGCATCATTCCAGCATTTGAATCAAGCCATGCAATAGCCTATCTTAAAAAGATGCAAGATATTGAAAATTCTCTTATTATTGTTAATCTAAGCGGACGGGGCGATAAAGATATGGTACAGGCAAAATCGCTTTTGCATTTTGATTAGGGAAAAATATGAAAAAGTTCTTTGATAAGAATAAAGATTGGCTTATACAGGCTTTGCTAGCAGGAGTCTTTTTATTTGTAGCTTATCTTGGTTATCAGCTCTACCAAACTCCAGGAGCAAACCTCGAAGAAAAGCTTGTTAAGCTCCTCAAAGAGTATGGCTATATTATCCTCTTTGTCTGGAGCATTATGGAGGGTGAGACCGGTCTTGTGATGGCTGGAGTGATGTGCCATACGGGGGATATGAGCCTGCCAATGGCAATATTTGTAGCAGGGCTTGGAGGCTTTGTAGGGGATCAGATCTACTTTTATATAGGGCGCTTTAATAAACACTACATCCAAGAGCTTATGAAAAAGCAAAGAAGAAAGTTTGCCCTAGCCCATTTGCTGCTTAAAAAGTATGGCTGGCCTGTTATTTTTGTACAGCGTTATCTATATGGACTGCGCACCATTATTCCAATGGCAATAGGGCTCACCCGCTATAGTGCCAAAAAGTTTGCCGTGATTAACTTTATCAGTGCAATGGTATGGGCAGCTATGACTATCATTCCAGCCTATATCTTTGGAGAGGAGATTTTGCAGATTGTGCACTGGGCAAAAAATCACTGGTACTTTGCCCTGCCGTTAGCTTTGCTTATTGCTGGCAGTATCTCATACTATTTTCATAAAGTAACAGAAAAAAAAGTGAAAGGAATAAGATGAAGTTTGAGCTTATCGAAAAAAAGGTAGCAGATATTGATGCAGATATAGAGATAGTTTTAGTTGTAGATAAAAACTTCGAGCATAAATGGGTAAAAGATAGAGATGATTTAGAAACTATCAATTTCAAAGGAGAATCGGAAGAGGTAGCACTTTTGCCTCACCAAAAAAGAGTCTATGTAGGAGCAAAAAGTTTAGATCATGATGAGATACGCATAGCTGCAGCTAAAGCAATCAAAGCTTTGCAAAACAAAAAGTATAAAAGCGCAAAAGTGGGTGTCTATATCCAAAACTGCCCTGTAACAAATATCAAAGCTTTTGTAGAGGGAGCACTCTTTGGCGCATACAGATTTGATAAATATAAAAGTAAAAAGCAAGAGAGTGAGCTTCAAACCATCTACATCGCAAAAGAGGATTACAGCGATAAAGAGTTTACTACACAAAATGCAATAAAGAGTATCAATGAAGCCATTATTGTGGCAGAAGCGACAAACTTTGTCAAAGATCTTGTCAATACAGCCCCCGATGATATGACTCCAAAAGATTTGGCAGATATTGCTGAGCAAATAGCAAAAGATGAGGGGCTTGAGTACACAATTTTGGATGAAAAAGAGTTAGCCAAAGAGGGGATGAATGCATTTTTAGCAGTTGCTCGTGCAAGTGCTCATCCTCCTCGACTCATCCATCTAGCATATAAACCCAAAAATGCAAAAGCAAAAATTGCCATTGTTGGCAAAGGGCTTACTTACGATAGCGGAGGCTTGAGTCTCAAACCTAGCGAATATATGGTCACTATGAAAAGCGATAAAAGTGGAGCGTGTGCGGTTTTGGGAATAATACAAGCAGCAAAGAGACTCCAAATTCCTGTAGAGATCCACGCAATTGCAGGGGCTACAGAAAATATGATAGGAGGAGATGCCTATAAACCTGATGATGTTTTGGTAGCAAAAAATGGCAAAACGATCGAGGTAAGAAATACTGATGCAGAGGGCAGACTTGTTTTAGCAGATTGCCTATGCTATGCACAAGAGAAGATTGATATTGATTATATTTTTGATATTGCAACCCTTACAGGTGCTTGCGTAGTAGCGCTTGGTGAATATACCACAGGGGTAATGGGATTTAACGAGGAGCTTAAAACAACCATCATTGAAGCTGCCCAAGCAAGTGGAGAATTGGCTGCACAACTGCCATTTAACAGATATTTACCAAAACTTTTAGAGAGCAAAGTCGCTGACATTTGTAATATCTCCTCAAGCAGGTATGGTGGAGCAATTACAGCAGCTCTATTTTTAAGCGAATTTATCGAAGAGAAAAACAGGCAAAAATGGATCCATCTTGATATTGCAGGTCCAGCCTATGTGGAAAAAGAGTGGGGATACCACTCCTATGGAGCAGGAGGCGCTGGAGTGAGAATGGTAGTAAAGTGGCTGCAAAAGCAGTTTGTATTCAATAAAAAACATCCATAAGGAAGAAGATGGGACTTAGTGTTGGAATCGTAGGGCTTCCAAATGTGGGAAAATCTACAACCTTTAACGCACTCACAAAAGCCCAAAACGCAGAGGCGCAAAACTACCCCTTTTGCACCATTGAGCCAAACAAAGCGGTAGTGCCGGTGCCAGATCCTAGACTAGAGGAGCTGGCAAAAATCGTAAAGCCACAAAGAGTTTTGCACTCCACTATTGACTTTGTGGATATTGCTGGACTTGTACGAGGCGCTAGCAAAGGTGAGGGGCTTGGCAATCAGTTTCTAAGCAATATTCGTGAGACCGATATGATTTTGCATATGGTGCGCTGTTTTGAAGATGGCAATATTACCCATGTAGAGGGGGAAGTCAATCCAATTAGAGATATTGAGATTATTGAGACAGAGCTTATTTTTGCCGATTTGCAGCAGCTTGAAAAGAAGATTGAAAGGCTAAAAAAGCAGGCAAAGGCAGACAAAAAGGTTGCCCCTTTACTAGAAATTGCCCAAGAGCTTAAAGCGCACCTTGAAGAGCTGCAGCCTGTAAGAGCATTTACCAACAAAAACGAGGCCTTTGAAGCGCTCAATAAAGAGCTGCGCTTTCTTAGTGCTAAGCCTGTGATTTTTGGGGCAAATGTGGATGAAGAGGGGATGGTAGAGGATAATGAGTATGTAAAGCAGGTAAAAGAGTATGCCAGCAAAACAGGAGCCGATGTGATTAAGCTTTGCGCCAAGCTTGAAGAGGAGCTAGTGGGGCTTGATGAGGAGGAAGCCAAAGAGCTTTTAAACGAAATGGGCGTAAAAGAGAGCGGACTTGATAAAATCATTCGCACTGCTTTCAATCGCTTGGGGCTCATTAGCTACTTCACTGCAGGCGTCAAAGAGGTAAGAAGCTGGACTATCAAGAAAGGATGGACTGCTCCACAAGCTGCGGACGTGATTCACGGCGATTTTGAAAAAGGATTCATCCGCGCTGAAGTGATAAGCTACGAAGATTTTATCAAATATGGCGGCGAGCAAGGAGCCAAAGAGGCTGGCAAGATGCGCCTAGAGGGCAAAGACTACATCGTCCAAGATGGGGATGTGATGCATTTTAGATTTAATGTCTAACTAGCACTACCCCACTCTCTAAGTGGGAGGTGTATGGGAATTGATCGAAAAGTGCAGCTTTTTGTATCGTATGCGTCTTTCGCAACTCCTGGATGTCTCGCTGCAGCGTCAAAGGGTTACAAGAGATATAGATAATTTTATCAAACCTTGCTATGAGATCTCTTGCCGCATCGTCTAATCCACACCTAGGTGGATCAACAAAGACTGCTTCAAAATCGTAGCTATCTAAATCTACCTCTTTGAGTCTTTTAAAGACTCTTTTCTTTGCCAATGCTTCGCTCACCTCCTCAGCACTCAAGCGAACAAATGTAACATTTTTTATATTATTCATTGAGGCATTGAGCTTTGCAGCTTTGATAGCTGTTTTACTCACTTCAGTTGCTAGCACCTTGCGACAACTCTTTGCAAGAGGTAGAG